>CALBWK010000205.1 GCA_937969415.1 uncultured Saprospiraceae bacterium
TTGCGAGAGATAGAGGAGTTAGGTAATGCAGGTATTAACGAGATTAAGTTGAGCAATGCAGGCTTGAGCGGCGGAGTGATCTACTACAGATTACAAGCTGGCGACAAGGTAGCTACGAAGCATATGATTGTGATTGAGTAAATGAGGGGCGGGAGCCACTCAAAATAAGATACGGGGTGCAACCTCAGGTGAGATCGAGTTTAAAATCGCACCCCGCATATATCGTCAAAAGACCAGCCAGTCGTGGCTGGTCTTTTTCGTTTTTATATAGGAGTAGTTAAATAGCAGATGGAGGCAAATAGATTTTGTGTCGACTCACAGAATTCCTAATTTCAGTAACTAAACCATCTGAAATGAAAAAAATAATACTAGGGACCATCGTTGCGGGCCTAATCCTTTTTGTTTGGCAATTTGTCTCATGGAGTGGCGCCAATTTACACAGCTCCCAACTCACCTACACACCACTCGAAACTAATTTGTTAGAGTGTCTTCGGACAAATAAACTCCCCGAAGGAGAATATCTCATTCCCAATAAGCCCCCCGAGATGTCTATGAGCGAGTATCAAGAACTCTTTAATAGTAAATATTTAGGCAAACCTTGGGCTAGAATTCAATACCACCATAGCTTCGAAAATTCAATGGGTATGAATATGTTCAGAGGCTTAGTAATTGATCTGTTAAGTGCTTTTCTTTTATGTATCGTTCTGCTAGGAGACCCGACTCTAAGCTTTAAGAAAGTTATGATTACTTCTTTAGTTGTAGGCATTATTGGCTATCTAACGATACCTTACTTAAATTCAATCTGGTTCAAATCCAATTCACTTCCAGATTTATTAGATGCTATAGTACCGTGGGCATTAATAGGATTAGCCTTAGGAAAAATTCTTCCCAATAAGAAATAGCTATAATAATTGTTAGATATATCTTGTCATTTATAATTTATTAAAATGAGAAACCTTATTGCCCTGACTTTATTCTTTTCGTTCTTCTTAAGTTGCTCAAGTCTAGAGGAGGAGCCAGCTGGTATTTGTGTAACTTGCATATCGTCAGGACCTCCAGAAGTCACTATCGTAGCTTGTTCTAATGGTGATGGAACTATTACACTTACAGAGAATGGTATCGAAGGCGCAACGTCAGAAAATGATACAGAAACATTCAGAATCGCTCAAGTGGCAAGCGGCGCAAGTTGTAACTAGAAAATAAAATCTAATAAAGGAAGCAAACCATTTTACGCATTGGTTTGCCTCCTTTATTCACAATATTTAACGAGTACTTTCGCCAGCCCTTTTCGTTTCTTTTTCAATTCCTGTATCTCTCTTTCTACTTTTTACTTCTTGATTCCCAAAGTTGTAACTTATACTAAAGCTAGCACGCTGATTATCCCAGAACCCTTGCCCATAGGAAAGTAATCCATCAAACTCAGAAAAGCCTCTCCAAAAAGCAGAATTAAATACATCATTGAAACTTACTCTAATATTTAGCTTTTCGTTCCATAGTTTCTTTTGCATCCCTATATTCAATGCCCAGCTATTTTCATATTGGAATACTCCTCCCCATACTCCAGGACCAGAGTACCAGCCCGACAACTCACCTACATATCCTTTGCCTAGTGTGAAAGTTTGTTGTTGGAATACATTGTAGCCCCAGACTCCAAGATCAATAGTTGCAAAACCGTAGTCTGCAAGATTTTTCTGATAATTGACACTTGTATTAAAGTAGGCACTCCACCATGACTTAATCTGAAATGGGGTACTGATATTCAAACTATACACCTGCTGCTCTGTCAGGTTGTCCCAGTTAATAAAGCTGGCCTTCGGATCACTGTCATCGGTACCGATGAGCCTAGTAATTTTATCTTTTGTAAGACTGTAGCCTAGTTTAAAATTGAATCTGTATTTGTAAGTATATCCCAATTCAAAATTGTTGACTATTTCTGGACGTAAAGCGGGGTTGCCATTGAAGAAATCTAGTTCAGTTACTTGCTGTCTAAAAGGGTTAAGGACATTGTAATCTGGTCTATTGATTCTTCTGCCGTAATTGGCAGACCAAGTATTGCCTCTGCTTGCTTGATACGTCAAGCCTAGATTTGGGAAAAGACTCCAGTAGTTCTGCTCGACGGGATCTTCTTGGAGCTCATCTCTAAAGGCCGTTAAGACTCCCTTAGAATCTGTATGTTCTAGTCTAGCACCTGTTGTGAGATTCCATTTTTCGTTGAGTTGTTGAGTATAGCTAGTGTATAAGGCGGTTACTTTTTCCGAATAGGCAAATAGATTGGACTTATCATCGTTTCTAATATTCTCATTAGTAGTGGGTACATCGAAAAAGAAAAAACTATTGTCAGTATTGATCCTGCTGTATTTACCTCCTAGGCCTAGTTTTCCCTTCAACAAGGAAGTTTCGAAATCGAGCTTGCCGCTCCAAATATCAATATCTCTAGGAGTGTCAAAGAAAAAGTTTGTTGTCCTAAGCACATTTTCTTCCCTATCTAAATAAGTATTAGGCTGTGACTCAGTAGCTGTATTGCGATATGCACCATAGTCTAAATCTACATTTAGTAAATTTTTGTCAGTGTTATAAGTATAGTTGAGATTATAGGTATTTGCTAGTCTATTAACGACTCCTATGTTTTGAGCAAGGAGGATACTGTCAATTTGATCAAATGGAATTTCGACATCAGAAGGTGTTGTATCAAAACTTGTTACATCAGTAAACGATGATATTTTATTGTCATTGGTGCTAAGATTATTTTCATCTGACGAGTTACCACTGACTAGAAATCCTATCGTGTGGTTTTGCGATACAAAGAAGTCTGTACCAAGTCTGTAATTAATACCGTCTTTGTCAGAGGTATTGATCGTCTCTCCTAGCAGTCTGAATCCATTCTGATAACCATCAAAGTATATTTCACTTAAGCTAGTTCCGTCAGATAGACCCACAGTGCCAAATGTGTTCATAAAAGCGTTTCTGTAGTTGCCAGAGAGGTTACTGTTCCATTTAGCTTCTTGGCCTTGACTGTAGGTACTGCTTAAGGAGCCATTATAGCCCAGTGACTTATCTTTTTTAAGTCTTATATCAATGATGCCAGCATTACCTTCTGCTTCATATCTAGCTCCAGGATTGGTGATGATATCTATCCTATCAATCTGCTCAGCTGGGAGGTTCTCGAGGTATGCGGTTAAGTCATCTCCAGAGAGTGGCAAGCGTTTTCCATCTACATAGAAAAGTACACCAGATCTACTCAGTACAGAGATGTTGTTATTATTGTCTATGAGGACTCCAGGTGCTTTCCTCAATAGATTAAGTCCATTGTCCCCAGCGCTGTTTATCGTGCCTTGTACATTGAAGACAGTTCTATCAGGCTTTACTTCTACCATCGCTCTCCTTGCTGTTACAACAGCAGTCTGAAGTTGTACAGATTGTGACT
>CALBWK010000206.1 GCA_937969415.1 uncultured Saprospiraceae bacterium
ATCTTGGGCTCTGCTGGAGCCGATAACTGCTCGGCAGTAAATTATATCTAGGCTTAGGATGATGGAATTTAGGACTAATCCAACTCTTCTATAAATTTACGCAACTCAGTTTCTTTTTGGGTGCCTATGAGATACTTCTGACCACTCTTTAGCTCTAAGGCTAGGCCTTTGTTGCCTTTAATGTTGTAGACTGTTCCGTATTGAGTACCTAGTCTGATACCCCAACCGCCTACAAAGCCATACTTGATGACCTCGGCAGATTTTATATCATCCCAACTAAAGGACCTGCTTACAAAAGGAACAAACTTGATCTGTATATGCTGGCTATCGATTTGTGTCTTGAGCTTAAAAGACCAAAACAATAAGATGAGACATACCATAAAGCCAGCCATTATAATCAATCCCAGATCCGACATCGGCTTATCGCCCCAAGGCTCCCCTCGATACACTTGCTGATAAATACCAACAAAAGGTAATACCGACACACCTAATAACAGCAGCCAGAGCCACCACTGTGTCATCTTTTGTTCTTCTATAAATTTGGCTTTCACAAGGTTTATTATAGTTATGAATCGAGCTTAACTACTCCATTGACTAAGACATAATTTTCTCCTGATGCGCTGCACGTCGCCCTACCCTCTGCATCAAATTCTAGTCGCTGTCCATTGCGGCTCATCCATCCCAATTGCTCTGCGGGATTGCCGACCACTAAAGCATAATCAGGAACGTCCTTAGTCACCACCGTGCCTGCTCCAATAAAACTGTATTTCCCTAACGTGACGCCACAAATTACAGTTGCATTAGCGCCGATGGAGCAGCCTTTTTTGATGAGAGTTTTTTTGTATTCATTTTTTCGGATGACAGCAGAGCGAGGATTGATAACATTGGTAAATACTGCGGACGGACCCAAAAAGACCTCGTCTTCGCAGATGACCCCTTCATACAACGAGACATTGTTCTGCACCTTGCAGCCTTGACCTAAGACAACATTGGAAGCAATGAACACGTTCTGCCCAATATTACAATTGGCACCCAAAATTGCGCCTGGCATAATGTGAGAGAAGTGCCAGATTTTAGATCCTTCGCCTATTTCTGCGCCTTCGTCGATGATGGCAGTCTCGTGTTTGTAATAGGACATCAGTTGTATTTTTTTTCAGCGTAATCAAGTGCTTTCTTCAAAACGGCCATCGCAGCTTCTAGCTCTTCCATCGTATAGACGAGCGGTGGAGCCAATCTAAATGAGCGGTTATTAAACAAGAAATAATCTATCAGCGCCCCTTCTTCAAAAGCCTTCCCCACGACGTGTTTGAGGTACTTGCGTTTGGTCAGCTCTACGGCCATCATCAAGCCAGAACTGCGGACTTCTTTGACAATAGGATGCTGCAAGGCTTTATGGACATAGGCTTCCTTGCGGGTCACCTCGTTGATATAATCTGTAGACAAAAGCACTTCTAGAGTGGCCTTGGCAGCAGCGCATACTACTGGGTGGCCTCCAAAAGTGGTGATATGGCCTAAGTCAGGAAAGCGAGCAAATTTTCCTAGCAACTCTCTATCTGCAACCAATCCGCCAATCGGCATCCCGCCGCCCATCGCCTTACCGATACACATCATATCTGGAAGCACGTCATACTTCTGATGTGCAAATAAGGCTCCTGTCCTGCCAAAACCTGTCTGTATCTCATCCAATATCAATAGCGTCTTTGTATAGGTACATCGTTCCCTAAGCGCCTTGAGATAGGCTGGATCAGGAGGAATAACCCCAGACTCCGCCTGCACTGGTTCTACGATAACTGCTGCAGTCCTACAACTTATCTTTTCTAAATCCTCTAAGTCATTAAATCCTATATGCCGTACTCCAGGAATGAGTGGCAAGAAAGCTCTGGAGTAATCGTGATCTGATCGCAGCACCTCTGCCCCTTGTGTACTCCCATGATAGGCGCCACTTGCCGAGATGATCTCATATCGGCCTGTAGCTCGCTTAGCCAACTTCATCGCTGCTTCTAGGACTTCACTGCCAGAATTGAGATAGTATATACTGTTGAGGGATGGGTCTAGCTGGGCAGTTAATAATTCTGCATACTCAACCTGAGGGGCTTGGACGTGCTCACCATACACCATTGTATGCATGTGCTTATCTAATTGGCTCTTTATCGCAGCGACTACTTGAGGGTGGCGATGCCCAAGCGAGCTTACCGATATACCTGAATTGAGATCAAAATACTGCTTGCCAGACGTGTCGTAGATATAGATGCCTTCAGCGCTGTCAATCTCCAGCATCAATGGGTAGGTACTTGTCTGACCCACATGATCCAAGAATAACTGCCGTTTAGACTTCAAACCAGCCATAAGCAAGCTGTTATAGTGTTGTTAAGAATAGAGAATACCACCGTAAATATCGTTCTATAACTGAATCTGATCCTCTTTTTATTCATCTTTGAATGACATATATATTATAATGAGATTTATAGCCTACGTTTCTATTTTCATTTTCAGCAGCTTCACACTCAGCACTGTCACAGCACAGGGTATAGAATTTTTTCATGGCACTTGGGCTGAAGCTCTTGAGGAAGCTCAGAAAGAGGACAAATTACTGTTTGTAGATGCCTATGCGCAATGGTGCGGACCTTGCAAGAGAATGGCCAAAAACGTATTTACCTTATCAGAAGTAGGTGATTATTACAATAAAAGCTTCATCAATCTAAAATTGGATATGGAGACCAGCGACGGGCGGACATTCGGTTCCAAATACCCTGTATCTGCCTATCCTACACTTATCTTCTTGAGTCCAGATGGCGAACTTGTGATCAAGTCCACTGGTGGCAAGCAAGCCGAGGGGCTTATCGAGCTAGGCAAGAAAGCTTTTATGGGTTGGGATAAGTCAGCTGATTATGCAGAGAAATATGAAGCAGGAGATAGAGACTTTGATTTGATGGTTAACTATGTAAGTGAACTCAATAAAGTAGGGAAGCCAAGTCTGAAAATCTCTAACGACTACCTTAAATCTAAGCCTAATATCAATGATGAGCAGATGGCTCAGTTTCTTATGGCTGCGGTTACAGAATCAGATTCCAAGTTGTTTACTCAATTGGTGCAACTAAAATCTGCTGCCTTAAAAAATGTATCGGAAGAAGAATTCTCAAACAAAATCCAAGATGCGGCCATAGCAACAATTGCCAAGGCGGTAGAATTTGATTTTGCTGATCTAGTTACTGAAGCCATCTCAAATTATAAATCGGCAGATATCGGTGATGCTAAGCAGTTTGAATTGGAAGCTCAGATGGAATATGACCTCCTCACAGGAGATTACGATGGCTGGAAGAGTCTTTCAGAAAAATATCTGAAGAAGTATGGCAAGAAGGATGCTGAACTCTACAAGAGACAACTAGGTGCTTTGCAAAGAGAGTTTGCCCACGAGAAAGATTATCAAGACTATGCCTGCGATGTCTGTAAGACGATGGTCAAAAAAGATGGTACGACAGGCAATTATTCTGAATATATTCAGTTATTAATAAAGTGCAAAAAATTTGCTGAAGCTCGAAAGGTCACCAACGAGGCTATCGACAAAGCAAAATCCCGCGACGAGGATATCGCTCAATTCGAAAGAATTCTAGACTACCTCGATAAGATCTAAACTTTTTAATATACTCCCCCTAAACAAATCGATCGCGTGCAGTGTAGATTCCTATTCCTATCATTATTATTGATTACCACTACTAGCCTATGGGGGCAGGGTGTCGTCTTTTCTGAAGTTAGTCTGCAGACGGCAATAAACCTGGCTCAAGAACAAGACAAAAAAATATTTATAGATACTTATGCCTCTTATTGCAAGCCCTGCAAAAAGTTGAATATTGAGTTCAAAGATAGAGCACTCGCTAAATATCTCAACCAGAATTACATCAGAGTAAAGGTGAATATGGAGTCTGAAAAGGCGGATGACTACAGGAACAAATACTCAATAGTCTTCTTACCTACTATGCTCTTTCTTGATTCTCACGGTAATGTGAATATGGCTATAGATCACTTGTTGTCTGCCAATGAAATCTTAGCCATAGCGAAACATCTTAATGGGGACAACAAAAAACCTGCAGTCGCTTCAGCTCCACCACCACCTGCGCCGAGCCAGCAAGCGCCAGCATCATACAATACAACGCCTACTACTCAACCTAAGACAGCGCGATCTGCGGCTACAGTGGTTACCGATGAGAGCGAAGGCAAAATTCTCTATGTTATGGGGCAAGACGGTGGCGAGCTGCCACCTGAAATACTCAGAGAGGAAGCCTACTTTAGAATGCAGTTGATGGATGGCAGCCATCACGCAGCCGCTACAAAATACTTAGAGACACAAGAGGATTGGTCCACAGACGTCAACATTCAATTTATTCATGATTTTCTAAATGATGCACGATCGGATAAGTTCGAATACCTCATCGCTAATAGATCTGCCTTTGAAACCTTACTAGGTAAGCCACGAATAGCTCAGAGCATCAAGATTCTCGTCAATAAAGAATTAGAAAGAGCCTTCCCTAGGCCAGATGAAGAGCGAGTAGCCTTACTTAATTCCTATGTCAACTAAATTTGTGAGCTGAACTCCCCATACTACCCTCTATTGACTGAATTAGGAATAATAGGATTAGAGGATTACTAGAATTTAGGGTTCTTATATCAATGAATGCTAAAGGCTGATTGTACTATTAGCAATACTCAAGCATTCGTGCAGCGTTTTACGTTTTCGTCAAATAGAGTTTTATAGAGTTGGTTGTACGTTGTACGCAGATGACCTGCTCTCATTCCACTATAACTCAACTTCTACTTGATGAACCTTAAAACTCTACTCTTCTCCATAATCGCATTGGTAGGTCTGGATGCTTATAGCCAGGGGTGCTTCAATTCAGATCTTGAGACAGGCAACCTCGATGGATACACCCCATTTGTAGGTAATATCGCAGGAGATGGCACGGTTACCATCAATAATCAAGTGTTTTCACCAGAACAACATAGAGTCAATTTTGTCTTAGATGGTTTTGATGAAATTGCGGAAGAATTCTGTATCGAAAACAGAAGGTTACCTGTCGTTCCACAAGGTGGAGGAGCCTATGCATTAAGATTAGGGAATAGTAATAATGGTGCCCAAGCCGAGCGAGTCACCCTAAGCTTTACTGTTACTGAAGAGAATAATTTCTTTCTTCTTAATTATGCCGTATTGCTCAATGATCCTAACCACGAACCGCATGAGCAACCACGCTTTAGACTCAGTATTACAGATTCTAATGGTGAGGAATATCCTTGTGGATTCTTTGAAGCTGTAGCTGCAGAAAACATAGAAAATTTTGAAAATTGCGGAGGTAACTGGAAAGTAAGACCCTGGACCGCAATAGGCATCGAACTCCAATCTTATATAGGAGAACGGATCAATATAGAAATGAGCACTAACGACTGTGCGCTGGGTGGCCACGCTGGGTATGCCTACTTGGACGCTAACTGTAAGCCATTACAGATAGAACTATTCAATAATTGTGGACCTGGGTCATCTGCTAATATGTTTGTCACCACTGGTTTTGATAAGTATGAGTGGAGTACTGGCGACAGTACTAGCGTCATCAGCATTGAAGATCCAGTGATAGGAGATTCCTATTCTGTAACCGTAACGAGTGCCACTGGCTGTAGTATAGTCCTCACCGACACCATACCGCCTATATCGACAGAACCTGATCCCGTCTTTGACCCATCTACAGTCACGACGATCTGCGATGAAGTAGCTTTCAACTTCAGACCAGGAGGAACCAATCTGGGACAAGTATACTCTGTCGAGCTAGATCAATTTATAGACTCAATAGTCATTAATAACGTTACACAAAATTCCTACACCTTTATTGCTTTTAGTAGATCTGGCTGCCCTAAGGATACTGTGATACATTATTTCAATGGCTTACCCTTTGTTACAGATTCTATAGCAGAAACTTTTTGTACCGGCTCCGATGAAGGATCCATATCTCTTTCCCCTTTGATACCTGGTAGCACCTACTCCTATAATTGGTCCAATGGCGATACGACTTCATCCATATCTAATCTCGTCGCAGGGACTTATGTCGTGACCATCTCTGACGAAAACTGCGATTACGTAATGGATTATCAAGTAGAGCAGCCAGACCCCATATCCATAGCTGTAGATCAAGACCCTGTCATATGCAGGGGATATTTCGCTGAAGCTACATTTAACGTGCGAGGAGGCACGCCACCTTTTGGCTATGCTTATAACAATGGAGGTACTTTCTATACTAACTCTAATATCTATCAACAATTTGTAGAAGGCAACAATGTCATCTATGTCAGAGACTCTAACAACTGTATAGACTCCGTAACTATTTTCTTTCCCTTAGTAGAGCTGCCCGAGATTGTTAGTTTTGACATTACTCAAGATAGCTGTGGTAATCCAGGCAATCAAATTACTGTCACAGGTGCAACATCCGGACGACCTCCGTATGAATACAATGTAGATTTTTCTTCACCGTTTTCTAGTCAGACTTCATTTAATGATTTTTCGATTGGGCCACATACTCTTTACATCCAAGATGCTAACGAATGCATCAATAGAGCAGACTTTGAGTTTGAGTTCTATGAAGAATTCTTTTTTAGAAACTTAGATATCAATCACACTACCTGTACACTTTCTAATGGGGATGTGACCATAGTAACTTCGCAAACTGACCTAGTCCAATATGCGGTAGATAATCGACCTTATCAGACTTCTAATTTCTTTGGACAATTAGCTCCAGGCTCACATACCGCTTATGCTTTTAATCGGAATGGTTGCTTATTGACAAGAGACTTTTTTATAAGAGAGAGCTTTCTACCCAACCCGATATTCAGTCAAAGCAATAATCTATGTGACGGCACAAGTTTAGGAGAAATCAGGCTCACAGCGCCTAATCCTTCTAATCCTTATACCTATGTATGGTCTACCGGACAAACGAGTAATATATTGACAGACCTATCTGACGGAACCTATGAAGTTACCATAACAGATGGGGATCAATGTGTTAACCAATTCAGATATGAAATAACTTCTCCTGACCCATTAGAGATGGATGTTGTCGGCACCTTCTCGAGTTGTCAAGATCGTGCCACAGCTGAGATTTTCGTAGATGTGATTGGTGGTGTTGGTAGCTATTCTTATTCGAATGATGGAGGTGATTCTTATAGAGTAGATGATTTTTTTAGAAATATCGGACCAGATACATATCTGGTTCAAGTGAGAGACGGAAATGGCTGCACAGTAGAAACAACGATCACCATAGAAGAGTACGCCAAGTATGAGGCGGTACAACTAGATATAGTTAATGATACTTGTGTAGCGTCCGTAGGCGCAGTGATTATTGAAAACATTGTGAATGGCGCACCTCCTTATCTTTACTCCATTGATAGCGCTCAATTTCAGGCTACACCGCAGATAAATAATCTTACTTATGGTGACTACACCTTGTACCTGCAAGATGACAATGGATGTTTCTGGGAAGAAAATTTTAAGATTGATACAGTCTTTTCTCTCTATGTAGATGCCAGTGTCGTTAGCACAACTTGTGAAGAAGAGAATGGAGAACTGGCGATCAATGTCAGTTCTAATTTTGGCAACCTTTACTACCTTAATGATAGCTTGATAGGAGCTGACCCCAACTTGACAGGACTCGCTGCAGGACCATACAAGGTTCTAGTTGAGAATGAATTTGGTTGCAGAGATGAAGTGGACTTAATTATCGAAGAAGGTATACTTCCGAGACCTGAAGCAGCTATGATTAATAACGATTGTTACGATGGATTACAGGGACAAATTACTATGACCAATCCGTTTTCATCAACAACGACTTATACTTATGCGTGGTCAAATGGGGCAACTGGTAGTACACTAACTGATCTCGGCATAGGCACTTACATAGTTACAGTAACCGATACAGATAATTGCGAGAGTATCTTCGATTATGAAATAACTTCCCCTCCACAAATCTCACTCGACGTATTAGGCAGGTTCTCCAATTGTCCTAGTAGTGAAGAAGGAGAAATAAGTCTGTCCGCTAATGGTGGAACCGGTAACTTAGAGTATTCTATCGATGGAGGCTTAAATTATGGAACTGATACGCTATTCTCCAATCTTAAGAGTGATACCTATCTCATAAGTATTCGAGATCAAAACCTCTGTACTAAGGACACAGTGATAGAAGTGCTCGATTATACTTTTGATGATGACCTCAATCTTGTCTTAGCTATGGACACTTGTGCAGCATCTAATGGAGCAGTAACGATAATGAATAGAACACAACTCGCCGGCCCTTATCGCTATTCTATCGACGATGTAGAATATTATTCAGATACGAGTTTTGTTGACTTGAGTTATGGAGAGTATACTCTTTACGTAGAGGATGGCAATGGTTGTATTTGGAATCAAAACTTTCAACTTGATTCCGTTTTCTCAATTAATCTGAAGGCGA
>CALBWK010000207.1 GCA_937969415.1 uncultured Saprospiraceae bacterium
GCCTCGCTTGGAGAGCTTAGAAAATCCACTTATCGTCTTGTTGCCTTTCTTCTTATCCATAGCTACAATGGGTTAGGTCGTAGATTTTAATTGGAGAAATGACTTGGCCATTTTGAGCCCTTCTATTTGTGTCTGGCAGTAAGTGTCTAGTGCCTCATAATCCATAGCATACTTGAGGAAACCAGATGCTTGTGCATAGATAGAAGGCAGCTGACAACGAGACATATGGTAGTATCCGTCCAAGAAGTTTTTTATACCACCCGAGATGATAATTTTAGAGCATTTGAGCTGTTGAGTACTTTCTTTCAGTTCGTTGATCATCGTTATCATCTCCTCACAGGTATGGCCGAGCTGGCAGACAGGCTTGAGATTATCGTGCTTGATAGGGTCAGACCGTAGCAGTTCCAGTTTTGAGAAATTGGTCCCTCCATAGCCGGCTAGGTCTATAGCTTCTAGCGGTAGGGCGAGCAGTTGCCTGAGACTTTCCTTACCGAATCCTTGACCGACCTCCTTGACGATGATCGGGTAGGATGCTGTTTCCATCAGGGATTGTACAGTCTCTATTGGTGGCATCTTTATGATATCCCCTTCTGGTTGCAGCCACTCTTGGAGCGGGTTGACGTGTATGATCAAGCCATCCGCATCAAGCTTAGCGATGAGGGTATCTATAAGCTCAGATTCTTTATTGGCCAGTAGGGTTTCTACCTGGGCGATACCTAGATTAATAAACAGGGGACTATTGGGCATCAGGGCTCTGATATCAAACTCCGCTAGTCTTTTGTCTTCGTACAATAGTTGTCTACAAGAGCCCAAGCCCATTCCCAAGCCATAGATCCCACAGAGCTTGGCAAGGTTTCTATTGATGGTGATGGCTTTTTCGGTGCCTCCAGTCATACTCGATACCCACATCGGCTGCAGCATCTTTTTACCACCTATAGTGATAGGCTGTTGGTGATCTGAGCAAGTATTGTGTCCACTGAGCATAGGCTCATAGTAGAATCGATTGTCTATTTCTGATGGGGGAGTGCTAGAGGCAAAGGCTAGATCAATGTGGTCTTCTTTGCGAGAAGAAGCTTGTACATCGGTCTCTGTAGCTAAGTATTCAAGGTTTGGATCTTTCAAACAGCCGTGTTTGTTAACAAAACAATTGCATAATAAAAATAATAAATGAATGGCGCTGCACCGTTTTATTATTGATTTTTGCAGCATAGCCTATCCTCTCACATTCAAAATCAAAGTCGATGCGATACTTACTTATAATAACCTTATGTCTTCCCATTTTGTTGACAGCCCAGAGCCCAGAGACAGTTAAGCTGTATAATAAGGCTGTAGAACTCTCCAAGGCTAAAGATAGAGATGGTGCTATAGCCACCTATACGCAGGTTCTAGAGACAGACCCCCTCTATAGTAAGGCCTGGTATGGTAGAGGAATGGCACAAATGGGCAAAAAAGACTACCCCGCTGCTGTCAAGGATTTTGGTAAGAGTATAAAATTGGATGCGGAAAACGGTAAAGCCCACTATTATGCGGGCTATTGCTTGATGCAAATGAAAAAGAACGAAGAGGCTATTAAGAGCTTTACCCGAGCCCTCAAGTATGACGAAAGCCTCTCTAGAGTCTACTACTACAGAGCCAATATCCAGATGCAAGCAGAAAACTATGACAAGGCCATTGCAGATTTTCAAGATGCTATCGCCAAAGATGAGGCTTCTGCCAAGGCTTACTACAAGTTGGGCGCCTGCTACATCAAGACCGATAGAGCAGACCTCGCCAAGCAGTCCTTCTCTGCCGCTCTCAAAAAGGACTCAGAATATGTACCTGCTCTCACAGAAAATATCAAGCTAGAATACAAGGCCGATAACTTCGATAAGACAATAGCACAAGCAGAGACACTTCTAGGTATAGATGCTGAAAACACTCGAGCACATTATTATAAAGCGATGAGTCTCCTCAAGACTGATCAACTCGATGAAGCCTATGCTGCCTTTGATGCACTGCTCGCTATAGAAGCCGACCACAAATCTGCGTTGACCAACAAGGCCGTTATCAGTCTTAAGAAAAAAGATTATGCTGCCTCGGTTGCCGATCATACGGCATTGCTTGCAGCACATCCTGACAAAAAGCATTTCTATAACAGAGCCATCTCTCTAATCCAAATCGAAAAATGGCCAGAAGCTTTAGAAGATCTCAGCAAAGTCATTTCTCTAGACAATACCTACGCTGAAGCTTTCTACAATCGCTCCAATGTCCAATTGAAATTAGGCGATGATGAAAAGGCGTGTAGCGATATGCGTCGAGCTGCAGAGCTGGGCTTTGATAAAGCGGTAGGGTATATTGCTTCTGTGTGTGATGGAGAGTGAAAGAAGGTTTAAAGGTTTAGAGGTGTAAAGGTCTAGAGGTTTAAAGGATTAAAGGTTTAGAGGGGTAAAGGTTTAAAGGTTTGGTTGGTCTAAAGGATTAGCTGGGAAGTGGTAGGAGAAATGAAATTTATAATAATTTCTTACACCTTTTTCATTCAGACCGTAGCGAAGTGCAGCGGATGACTGACTGGTCCGCAGGATATTGGTCCTAAATGGACTTTTAAAAGGAAGGAACCGATTCATCAGAATCGGCGATACTTAATGCCAAACATTACGAAATAACTTATTGAAATTTTTTATCGTTCTGATTTATTAAGAGAAACAAAGCTGCATTTCTTATATCAACTTTCTCCCACTTTTTTTCATTGCCAAAAAAAGTTCGCAAAAAACGCTAGCCAAACAAAGGCTCTACACTGTGCCGCTCCCGCTACCCACTTGTGTTTGGCGGGCTCGGCGTCGACTTGAT
>CALBWK010000208.1 GCA_937969415.1 uncultured Saprospiraceae bacterium
AGCATTATAGAAATGGAAGAGATCAATTCTCTACTAGAATCTATCTACAATCTGCCGACACTTACTGACAAAGACATAGACGAGCTTCTTCCTCTAATGGCTATGGATAAGAAAAATAAAGGTGGTAAAAAATTGTTTTCCTTACTGAATGGTATTGGAGCTTGTGATTATGATGTAGAATTGGACAATGCGATGATTAGAGAGGGGTTGAGTTTTTGATTTCTATTACACTGTGCCACTCCCGCCTCCACTTACGTTTGATAGGCTCGTCGTCTTGCAAGCCCGCTAATGCTAATTGATTTTTAAGTGGACTTTGAAAAATGGGTATTATCTAACTATCCTTTTGTCAGAATTAGGATTATCAGGATTAGAGGATTACAGGATTTGTCAGGATGAAAATTAAGAACTAAGCATTAAAAAGAAGACCCCCAGCTAAACCACAACTATGCACTATGCACTAAAAAACTATGCACTATGAACTAAAAGCCGAGCTTCGAGCAGAGCCATAACTATGCACTAGAACTACCCCTCTAACTCCCAAATGGGAGGACTCCTTCCCGCTCTGTTGTCTGTGCACTATTATCTGTTAACTAATAAAACTAGCACTTAAAATCTATGCACTGCTCTTAGAACAATCTCCTATCCAAAGAAAAAGGTTCCACTTTTACAATCTTAACCTGATTGAATTTTTTGTGATTTGGATTGATCAGAATATTCCACTCCCCTTGCACAACCGCCGAAGGCACCTTGATCGCTAAAGCTTTTTGCTCCAGGACAAACCTATCTCCTACTACTCTAGTTGCTTCCGCATAAGGGAAGGCGTTCCATTTATCTGGGAGGTCGGTTACTTTATCGTGATTTGCATCTGGCAACTCAATCTCCATCATCCAATAGTTATCAGGCATCATCTCAAAGGTGACGTGTACTGCTACTTCCGACATTGCCAAGGCTCGATTACTTGCCGCGTATATAATTTCTACTCCAGGACTATTCCATCTACCGCCCATTATGGCAGCACCTTTACCCGAAAGGCTATCTTTGTATTTCGCTTTAGTTAATCTATAGACCAACATATCTACGCGAAGATGCCGTGCTCTAGAGCCATCAACTCACGCATCACGAGCTCCTTGCCATATGAATTACGAATGAGGACAATAGGTCTCTGATGCCCTAAGGCAAGCGAGGGTGTCTCCATCCATAGGCGTAGCTTCTCGCCATCTCCAAATACCTCCATCCCTGTGACCATCACCTCCGCTAACTCTAAGATCTTCTCAGAGTGAATGGCCTTGAAGCGGCGCTTTTCTTTTTGGTATCGCTGTAGTGACTTAGGAGACAAGTCTAGATAATCAGACCAGTCTTGTATGGAAAGTGTAAATAACTCCTTGAGTCTGTCAAAGAAAGCATAAGATAAGCCCTCCTGAATGACCTTGACCATCTTAAACTTATCAGTCAGTAAGGAAGTAAAGCTCAATGTAGCTCCTCCCTGGCCATAATAAGCCATTGGCTCTTCGACAAACTTGAGGAAAGTCTCTCTATCATAGGTTTTACTCATACTTAGTCAATTGACCTCAAATATACGACAATTGTCTAAGGTTGTCAACTTTCCTTTAAATCTGGACAGAGAACACCTCATACATCAAAATATACCCTAACCGAAGCTATGCTACTAGGTCAAGGAAAGTTTGACTTTTACTAAGGAACCAATTGATGAAGATCAATTGCATATGATCAGAACTGAATCAGCAACTAAAGCTTTTTACTCAACCACTCAGGGACAATGTTCAAGATAAAATAAAAGGAAGTGAGGTAGATTCCTACCGACACGATTGCGACAAGTGGCTGTTTGTGCAGAAAGTCAAAGTTGTTCTTCAGCCAAAAGCCTAAAAGTATGAAGCCACTAAACAAAACTAATGTAGTAATTACCGTAATTGCTGTTTTTAATTTAGGCCTCATATTGCTGCGCTTAAAAGTTGAGTAGTTTGTTTGCATCAACTCTCACCAAACATATTTCTTTTTTATGAAAGTTCGATAAGCCTCTCTCCAAAGACTAATAGATGCACCAATGAAATCTGTTCTCTGTCAACCATGCACAAATTATAAAGGTCCTTCTTCGCCCGATTCTGATGAATCGGTTCCATCCTTTTAAATGTCCTTTTAGGATCTTTAATCCGCCAAAGGCGGACCAGTCAGTCATGCACTAAAAGCCCAGCCCCTGAGAAGAGCCTTAACTATGCACTATTAGCTATTCTCTCTTATCTAAAGAGAAGAGGCCTCGCAGCCTAGTCCAACTATGCACTATGAACTAAAAAACTATGAACTAAAGAGTAGTTACTCCCCAGGCTCCAACTGCGCCATTGCTGCACCAAACCCAATAGGATTCATACCCATTTTTTCTGGTACATCGTCGTCAAAGTCTTCCCACTCGATAACCTCCTTGAGGAAAGTGTCCACATAGTTGACAATAAACTCTAGTTCGAACTCTTCTGGTCGAAGTATCTCCAACGTCATAGGTGGCTTAGGCTGTCCGTATCCTTCTATATAAGGATACATCACCATCATCATCACCTTCCCGTTAAAGAGTTGCTGAAAAATGAGTGAGCCATTAGATTTTATAAAAGGTCTTTTGACTTTGCTACCGGGTAGCTTTTCTGCGATACCACTGACTTCAGTGCCGAGTGATAAGGTAATCACTTCTAGATTTTCGATATCGTCCTTTATTTCGACGAAGGCACTCAATTTGGTTTCCTTGATGATTTCATTGAGTGTGCTTTCGATTGTCTTCTTAAGATTTTCCGACCAATCTTTTCTGTAACTCTGCGTATTAGAAAGGATAGAATTATAGGTCGTAACTTTCTCTACAATTTTAGAATAATCCATATTTATCTTAGTATGCTTTTATTTTGTTTATCGTTTCTTTTAACCTAGAACTAGCCAGATATGTTTTCTCTAAGTCCTTATTAAATGGAATCGGTGTATCTAGACTACCGACTCTCATAACAGGTGCATCTAATTTTTCGAAGAGATGCTCAGAGATATAAGCAGAAATCTCACCGCCCAATCCCCCATATAGACTATCCTCGTGTAAGACAATAACCCTGCCTGTCTTAGATACAGTATCACTAATAATGCCATAGTCTAAAGGTTGCAGGCTCCTTAAGTCTATTATGTCTGCTGATATACCCATTTCTTGGATTGTCTCCTGCGCCCAATGGACTCCCATACCATAGGTTATGATAGACAAGCTCTCGCCCTCGCTCACACGTATACCTTTGCCGATTGG
>CALBWK010000209.1 GCA_937969415.1 uncultured Saprospiraceae bacterium
CCTATCTTCTTGGAGCACCTCAGAATAAAGTGTTACAGTAGATCCGATATCTATGGATTGATCAGTATTCATCTGAGCGACCATACTCGTTTGTATCAATAAGAAAAGTGAAAGAAGTCTATAATTCATCAATTAAAATTAATAAAAGGCTCTAGCAAAGCTACTAATCCTTCGGAGGCGGGATAATGCGTCTTCACTGCAGAATGCGCTATGGCTGCAGAGCCAGCACCTGCTTCATTGGAGAAAGCTGCTCTCCGAAAACCCTGAATCATCACCCCAAATAAAACCGCCGGCGACAGTCGCTCTTGGAGAGAAAGCTTCACTGATAATTTGCAATAGAGCTTCGTCCAATAAAGTGACATTGGAAACCAAAACATACAAGGCAGCTGCCACATAGATAAAAGCCATAAAAGGCACAACTTTTTCTGTAACCCTCGCTATTCTTTTAATTCCCCCGATGATGACGATCCCGACCAACATTGCAAAGATTAACCCTAAGATGGTGCCCATCGAAGAGGCTTCTAAACCAAATTGCCTAATGAGCTGCGCACTGGCCTGATTGGATTGGAAAGCGTTACCACCTCCAAAAGAGGCACCGACACACAGCACTGCAAAGATAAAGGAGAGCACTTTCCCTAACTTCTCTCTACCCTGTTCAGACAATCCCTTTGACAAATAGTACATCGGTCCACCATAGACTTTACCGTCAGCATCGACATCTCTATACTTAACACCGAGTGTACATTCTACAAACTTGGAAGACATCCCCAATAAGCCTGCAACGATCATCCAGAAAGTTGCGCCCGGCCCACCTATAGAAATGGCTACGGCAACCATCGCAATATTTCCTAAGCCAACAGTACCTGAAACTGCTGTCGCTAAGGCTTGAAAGTGATTCACCTCCCCTGTATGACTTTCATCTTTTATCGTATCTAGGATATCTCCACCTACTTGTGACACCATCACTTCTTCCGATGCATAAGCAGTAGGTTCAAGATGATCGTAGTGGCCTCGCACAACTCTAATCGCCGTAAAAAATCGGCGCACATTGATACCTCCAAAAAATATGGTAAACAGCGTCGCCCCTGAGAGGAGTATGATAAGTACAAAAGGTATAGAGTGACCAAACAAAGGCAACTCCGACATCACGAAGTTTTCCCACCATACAGCAAAAGGCATAAAGGCATCATTGATCCGTTCGTCTAGCCCTAACTCTTGCCCGTAAAGTGGCAGGGAACTGACTGTAAAGACAATTATTGCCGCGATGCACTTAGAGATAATATCAAATTTATAGCACTTCATTAGGAGAGTTTTTACTTTCCTAAAAGTCAGTTCCTTATCTCATATAAGTCGGAATCGTCTGTCAAGATTTGTCATTTGTCTGAATTGTCTCTACTGACAATCCATATTCTATGGGACTCTCGTGATATTACTGGCAGGAATTTTTAATCGAATCTTGCGTTCTCTTTTTTCTGACATTTCAAACAATACACTCTTGAGGGGAATTTCATGCTGCTCTTTTGTCCACATCTGCTTCCCATAGACGCCATCGAGAATAGAATGGGTCAATCGTTTGATCTCGTTATGATCTTTAATGTCATAGTGCTTACCAGCTCTCGTCTCACTTTTGGGCTTTATTTCGAGCCATTGGTTTTCTGTACTCAATCGCTTGAGCGCAAAGGTCTCTAGCAAAGTATAATTGGCTGGCGTTAATTTGATGGCCTTAGATTCTAATCCTGGAAAGCATGCAATCTGTACGAGTTTATCAATACGACCTGCAGTATTCTTTTCTTCTATAAATTTTAAAAGGAGATCACTAGCTGCAGGGATGGTACTCTCAGACATCTCTTTGACCCAACTCATCGCCAGTGCAAAGAAGATCATTATCAAAGAGGTCTTGAATATCGCTGACATCAATATCATATTGAGATCTGAGCCTGTCAGTTTTAACACCTCAGCAATAAGGGTTATCAATACGGAGGCCAACGACAAATAAGCCAGCATCAGCAATCGCCTCTTGACAAAGGATTCGTATAGTACCAACCCAAGAAATCCCAGTGTGAAAAAAGAATAATAGACATCAAACTCTATTATCACCGAATGTTCTCGCCCAGATAATACTCGACTTAGAGCTGGTAACAAAGAAAACACAAAGGGTAGTCCAACAATATAAATCCAATACTTAGACTTGATTATAGCATCCAGTCGAAGAGGAATATACTTGAACCACGGCAGGGCTAACAAAATGAATAAGCTGTTCAACAAAGAAAAGATACTGCGATATCCTCTGATAAAAGTGTCCTCCAAGGCTCTGCCATCACCTATACTCAATTGAGCAAAATACACTTCTACTAGACCAGAAAAGCTCCAACATAAAATGGAAATCGCCAATAACAACTGTCCTTTGTCCCCTCGTCTACGACCAAGATGATACCAAATAGCCAGTAAAGCGCAAAAAGCAAAGAGACAGACAGCAAATTGCCACCAACCATAAAATTCCAGTAAATGCGCCTCTATCTGTGCTCCCAAAATCTCGTTATTCTAAGTGTTCAAGATAAGACTTTTGAGTCCTTTTACTTCTATAGAACACAAGATTGATAGCGAAATGACTCTAGGCGATTGAATAATTGCAAAAAGAAAATCTAGGGAATAAGAAATGGAGCTGGGAGGCGCTCGGCCTTATTACGAGAGGTCCAAAAATGCGAAGAACCCAAGTACTATTACTCAGGCTCTTTCGACTAAGGTCTCAAAATAAGAAAACTACGTCTTTATAATCATCACTCAACTAAGCAGCTGAGATCGATATTTCTCTCTTTGTTAGGTTCTCAGTAAGCGAGTCTAAAACCCTCTCACAGTGCGAAAATAGATAGTTATATCTAATTCACAATCATATTAACGAAAAACTTATTAAAAAGTTTCCCATGTGTAAATAATTAGCAATGAGGCGTTTTAACATGTTAAATCCATTATAAGTGTCCTTTTTCTAATATATAACTAAGATACTGACTATCAACATATTACAATAATACAAATGTGAATTTTGACTTAATCTTACAAAACACGGTGCTCTAAGAGATCCAGCCTTTCGACTTCCATTTCTCCGATCTCGCTCTAGCCTGTACCGCTCTATAGCCCTTATTTATAAGATTCCTAACAAAGTCGCTTTCAACCGATTGAGTTTGAAATGTCCTCTGCTTATCCATAACTTTGGGCCTATAATCACACGTTTCTTGCAAAAGCGGAAGTGATCGACTACATACCAATCTGTTTGAGGTATCCTGCCACGGGCTAGGCTATCGTCGATACTCCTCTCTTGTTAGTGACACCACCAGATGCGACGATATGCAGTTATATAATAAGGTAGACAAAGAAGTCCTCAAGCAAAAACTACAAGAAGACAGCAGGCCTAGAAGGACAATCTCCTTCTATCAATATCACAACCTCGCCGACCCTACCACCTTCAGAGATGAGCTCTACATCTTACTCAACAAACTCGAAGTCTACGGTAGAATCTACATTTCTCAAGAAGGTATCAATGCGCAGATCTCTGTACTGGAGGCCAACTATGAGACTTTTGTCCAAGATCTCTACACCATCGATTTTCTAAATGGCGTCCGGCTCAATCATGCTATAGAAGACGATGGCAAGTCTTTCTACAAACTCAAGATCAAAATTCGCAACAAGATAGTCGCCGACGGCCTAGATGATGAGAGCTTTGATGTGACCAACAGAGGCGTCCATCTTTCCGCAGCAGCTTTTAATGAACTGACAGATAGAGACGATACGGTCATCATCGATATGCGCAATCACTATGAGAGCGAAGTCGGCCACTTCCGAGAAGCCATCACGCCAGATGTCGAGACCTTTAGAGAATCACTGCCAATAGTAGAAGAAATGCTTGGCGACCACAAGGACAAAAACATCGTGATGTATTGTACAGGAGGCATTCGCTGTGAGAAAGCGAGCGCCTACTTTAAGCACAAAGGTTTTGAAAAAGTACACCAGCTAGAAGGCGGTATAATCGAGTACACCAGACAAGCCAAGGAGCAAGGCCTCCCCAATAAATTTATCGGTAAGAACTTTGTCTTTGATGAGCGAATGGGTGAAAAAATTTCTGAAGACGTCATCTCCAAATGCCATCAGTGCGGCCAACCTTCAGACAACCATACCAACTGTGCCAACGATGCTTGTCATATTCTATTTATCCAGTGCGATGACTGCCAAGCAAAATATGAAACTTGTTGCTCGACAAAGTGTATGGACTTCAATCGCTTACCCAAAGAAGAGCAAGATGCCCTGAAGGCCACTACAGAATTTAATGGGACGAAGTTTGGCAAAGGGCGATATAAGGCGCACAAGAAAAAAGATCAGTTATGATTTGATTATATTGAGTCAAGAATCGCTCATTATGAAAAACTTGTTATTTGCTTTCTGTCTAGTTCTCTTTACTGTCTCACTTGCTGCTCAACAAGTGCCTTATCACGAAACCAAAGACCATGATTATATGGCACCGATGATCGAGATCAGTCCTCGACAGCCAGGCCATTCTTTTCGCAATGAATCGATATTCACCACACAAGTCAATGTAGATATTAATGGCAATAATATCCCCAATGATGCTGCCAACGAACCGAGCTTAGGAATAGATCCTACCAATCCATCTAGAATGGTCATTGGTTGGAGACAGTTTGATAACATTGCAAGTAACTTCAGACAAGCAGGCATCTCTGTTACGATGGACCAAGGAGAGTCGTGGCTCAACCTCCCACCTATAGAAGCAGGACTTTTTAGATCAGATCCCGTACTGGCCACTGATGTCAATGGTCGTTTTTATTATAATTCTCTAGCAGAAAACTTCGACTGTGATGTATTCAGTTCTGATAATTTGACAGACTGGAGCGATAAGACCTTTGCTCAAGGCGGAGACAAGCAGTGGATGGTTATTGATAATACCGACAATGCTTCCCAAGGCCACATCTATGCTTTCTGGAAAGACTTTTTATCTGTTTGCCCAGGAGGCTTTACACGATCTACAGATGGCAACCAAAGTTATGAAGACTGCTCCTTTGTATCCTCTGGATTACAGCGAGGGACAATGGCCATCGGTCCTGATGGCGAGCTATATGCCTGTGGACAACTAGGTCCTGGATTCAGAGTACTTAGATCTGACAGTGCCAGAGATCCCAATACAGAGGTCGTCTGGGAAACTGAAATAGCCACCCCGATGAAAGGTGAACTTGCGCAGAGAGCAGGCCCCAATCCCTCTGGTATGCTCGGACAAGTATGGATAGCCGTAGACCATTCTGAAAATGAAACTAGAGGCAACGCCTACTTGCTCGCTCCTGTATCGAGAAGTGACAATGGTGATCCAGCCGATATGATGATGTCCATAAGCAGAGATGGTGGGCAGACTTGGACAGAAGCTTTCAAAATAGGTGCTGATGCATCGACGGCTAATTGGCAATGGTTCGGTAGTGTCAGCGTAGCACCTAATGGGAGGGTCGATGTTACTTGGCTAGACTCAAGAGACAATCCTGGAACTGTATTATCTTCTTTATACTATACTTTTTCTACTGACGGTGGAGAGACTTGGGCAGATGACCGGCGCTTAAGTGAGGCTTTTGATCCACACTTAGGCTGGCCACAACAAAATAAAATCGGCGATTATTTTCATGTGATTTCTGATGATGAAGGGGCTCATCTTGCATGGGCTGCAACCTTTAATGGCGAACAAGATATATACTACAGTTACATCACCGCTAACCCAGATGTCTTATCAACAAGATTTCCAGAAACGACTATCGCTACAGTGGCATTAGCGCCTAATCCAGCAAAAGATTTAATTCAACTCACTATTCAATCTGAATTATCCCAAAACATTAATCTACTTGTATACGACCTAGATGGGAAGCCCATCCATCAAGAAAATCATAAACTTATCACAGGCGAGCAACAAATTTCTCTGAATTGCACTGAATGGATTCCAGGACCTTATTGGATAACTCTAGAATCAGCAAAAGGTCAAGTATCTAAAAAAGTAATGGTCGTACGCTGATAGAATAAAAGAAACTCAAAATCTAACTTACTACGAGTAGGCGTCAATAAACCACCTTACTCTCGCTGTACCACAACCTGACCACTATACATCTTAGTCTTACTGATCACCCAGTAAAAGTAGACTCCTGAGTCCAGCCCTTCTGGCAACGGTATGCCACCCTCTTGGAGCTCACCCTGCCATATCTGTTGACCTCTAGTATTATAGAGCAAAAACCGACTATCCTTCTCCACACCCTCTAGCTGCACATAATCAGTAGCAGGATTAGGAAAGGCCTGCAATGGGGTATCATCAACTTTGGCCACACTTAAAGGGCCCTCATAAGTCATCACAATTTGTTTGTCTAAAATCGGTGCTGTCAGATCAAAGTCAATAGACACAGCAGCGCCATCTTGGGTCAATGCCACACCTCTGCCTGTCTCCACCCAACTATCGCCACCATCATTTTCATCTCTACTAAAAAGGATGATTTCAGATGGGTCAGCCAAAGGACTGACCTGTGCATTGAGCAAAGAAAGTTGCAAAGGTGTCTCTTGCTGATAGGCATTGATAATCCAGTAAGTACTCGCCGGAAATATATCAAAGCCTACAAAATTAGGTGCTACATCTAACTGGCTCACCACCAGCTCTCCATCACGCTGCCCTGTGAGAATCGCTTCCTCTCCGTCAAATCGGCCATCTCCTGTCACTGCATTCCAAATAGACGAAGTCCCTCCGCCTACTGGTACATCAGAGTTAGCCAATCGACTCGCTCCACGCAGATTGCCATGAGCTAGCCCGATGCCATCATAGATGATACTACCTGCCGAATTAAACTGATAGTAGGCGACCAATCCTTCTGTCTCCGCTGTCTTAGTGAGATGCCGAAAACGCCTTAGCTCCTCTTCGCTCAAGGCTCGATTCCATAAGGTGACCTCATCTATCTGGCCACTAAAATTGCGATCTGCCCAGCCTTTATAACTGCCTATCTTCATCGTCCCAAACACCGCAGGATTTAGCGCCAGATCTTGCGTAGCTTTTTCATCATTCATATAGATTGTCACTTGATCAGGCCTTACTGTGAGGGCTACATAGCTCCATTCTCCTTGGGGCAAAACCAATCCCGTCTGCCAAGCCCATGCCGCTGAGCCTGCATCCCCATGATGAAAACCCAGCTGGTTATCCACACCGACATTGAGCCCATAAGAACCATCGTCATTAAAGAAGATGCCCGAAAAATTATTCTGATCTCCGAAGGACTTGACCCAAGCAGTGATGGTATAGGCTTCCGTTGTCAATCCTAGATCTGAGGTCTGGATATAATCTGTACCACCACCCTGCAACTCTATCAAGCCACCAGCAATAGGTGTCGACGTACAACCCTCTCCTCTGACGTGGATATAGTCCAGCTCTTCTGTCGTATCAGTCCCGTAGGCATTAGATACTGTGTACCTTACCGTATAGGTACCTGCAGCGCCAAAAACAACTTTAGGATTTCTTACGGTATTATCAGACACATAAGCTGGCTCAGGACTGAAGGTCCAACTGAAACTCGCTTGGTCATGCGACATTATGGAATAATCATCAAAATAAAACGTATCTCGAGCACAGTCAGAAAAGATTTTATCTACTGTCGGTTGTGCCTGTGGTGGTGCTTGCTCGG
>CALBWK010000210.1 GCA_937969415.1 uncultured Saprospiraceae bacterium
ACTGTTCCATTCAGTAGCTAGACTATCACACTTGGTATCCATTCTTCTTACCTCCATTCTTTCTATCCCACACTCATCAAAACTTCCATTATCAAAAACTGATGCAGGAACTTTATTTTCACTAAGTGTACTTAAAGAAACTACTTTCGTTTGGTCGCATATAGCCACAGGTTCAACACCATCTTCTACTGTTACTGTATATGTACATGACGAGCTGTTATAGCATCCATCAGAAGCAGTGACATGGATTATATTCTTTCCAAGATTTAATTCTGCAAGAGCTCCATCTCCTTCAACAATACCAAGAGGTGTCTGAGAAGAAACTAGAATTTCGTTACCACACAGATCTGTAGGATTAATTAATGGCAATGAGACACTACCAGTACAAGCATTATTGCTTGAGACAACTATGTCTTCAGGACAAGTGAAATCAGGTGCGACATCATCAACTATATCGATATACTGAATGCTGCTTGTTACCAGCTCACTTGTACACCACCATTCACTTAGTTCCCAGTTTCTAATAATCTGTCTTTTACAGTTACCGTTTACATTAGGAAAAACTATATCGGTATATGTCAACCGTGTATTGCAGTAAATAGGTGTATCATTTCCTTGAAAGAATGTTGATTCCACTGTAGGATTAGCAGGATCTCCAGTTTCAAAAATAAATACAGCACCACCTTCTGGAATCAATGGAAAGGCTCCTCTGCCAGATCCATCCGGACACAATAATTGTTCTCCTGGAACTAAAGTATTGTTAACCAACTGAGTTGCGCTATTATTTTCTCCAAATAAATAGTCTTTAGATGCAGTGGTTCCACATATAATGGGAAGACCATTATTAAGTCCAAAGCCGCCGCCAAAACCTGTGCCTGAACCCGTGCCAGAACCCGTACTAAAGCCTTGGAAATACCATGGAATCGGTAAGCCTTCACTATCAAATACTAATGTGGTGTCACTACAACTAACAGTAGAGTTATCTGGCCAAATTATTTCTGTAGGATCTATTCTAGCTAAAGCAATATTTTGCTGACACTGCTTAGTATTCCCAAAGTTATCTGTAACTAGATAAGTTCTAGTAACAGTAGCCGACAGTGCATCATCACAACTAAGATGTGTCTTTTCTTGTCCGAGCAATTTGACCTCTATACTTCCACAACCTGTATTAACAGGCTCAAAAAAGTTATGAAAATCTAATGTTGAACATGGAATAGTATCATCTGCTGGACAAGCAACACTTATTGCTGCTTTGAACTCAACACTAACTGTACCCCAACAGCAATTATCATCGCAACAAATCATATATGTAAAAGTCTTACCTACATCATCTATTGTGAATGCATTAGCAACTGGTCTATTGAAATCATCAGTGATGATAATTTCAAAACCTTCCGCACACATCTCATTTCCAACCAAAGCCATTTCCGGTGTAACCGAACCCATACAAGTAGTAGGATCTAATGAGAAATTGATATGATTGATACAAGCCAAATCATTCTGTGCTTCAAGTGTTGATTGAAATGTCACCATTGTAATCACTAGCAACATTGACAGCAATCCAACTTTGTTGATGACCCAACTAGAAGTTTGATTGACAAAGCCTGTTAGAACTAACTCTCTATTCATCGTTAATATCTATAGAATTTTAAAAAAGAAATATTTAAAGTAAGATCATTCGGAATTCAGAAATCTCATTATTGATCCGCATACGGACATACACAAATCCTGTAACGGATAACTGATCTCTACTGATACTAAGCGTATTAATTCCTAACTGTGAAGGAACAGTTGATGCATATAGTAAATGACCTTCGAGATCAAAGAATTCAAAATCGGCAGGTGCTTGATGCGCAGAAAAATATTGCAGTTCAGCATTATCAATAAATGGATTAGGATTTACTGACAATATTTTAGATTCATCCTGAAGGTATTCTACTAAGTCTATGTCAGATATAGAATAATCTGCTTGATAAGCTTCAGTCTTCAGCACAGTAGAAGAGAACTGCATAACATCCATAACAGACGTATTGCCTGTTTTTGCTCTGACAACTAACTCAAATAGTGGTCTGTCATACCCAATCTCTTGGGCAGTATCAGAATGATAACTGAAAGTAACGTGACCCGCTTCGCTATCTATGTTATAATTCGACTCTGTAAGAGCAAGTGCCTGAGGCAATACCTCTACAATTTCCATTAGAGTATTGTCAAACTCTAGAGTCCCTTGCCATCCTCGGAGGTCCTGATAATTGTTAGAGTACACCATTACAGAATTCATTACTCCGTAGTCCATAAGTTTACCTGCAACTGCAAAATCCACAACACTATTCGACCTACTATTTAATTGGTCATCAAAGTTTAATACGGCGTCATTATTAACATCTCCTATCTTGACACCTACAAAATCTACGACCATATTATTGGTTAGATCTATCAGCTTATATGTTTCAGATACGTCAGCAGCCCAAGGATTGTATGGATCGACAAACTGATAATCTGCAGATACAAATCTCCAACTATCATTTAATGGAAGTTCTGTGTACAGACCTAAGATCAACTTTCTTAGCTCTACCAAATCGACACCATTGATTACTTGATTGTGATCAATATCAGCAGCAATATATTTATAAGGACTATCTAGTCTTTCTATATCGAGAATGTGTCTTTGCATCATTATAAGATCCAAAGTACTGACGCCATCTAGATGACCAGAATCCTTAACTGGACTTATCTCATAGTCTCCACCCACAGGCATTTGCGGGAATGCATATGCACCATTAGCATCAGTCATTTCCATAACAGCACTACCCTCAAGATGTACTTCTACATCCTCAACTTCTTGCTGCGTCTCTGTCAATACTTGACCGGCAACAACAGCAGAAATTTGTGGAGGACAATCGCCATCATCTTGGATATCGATAAAAGTGATACAGAAATCTTGTGCCCCTGTGGTGCCATCTGTTGCCCACATCTCTACAACATTTCTACCCAAGTCTGCACAGTAAAAACTTTTACTCGTGTCCGTCACATCTGAAGAGAAACTAAAATCAATCTCGTTACCACAATTAGGATAACTACCAGCATCAAAATCTGAAGCCCACAAGTCTACCTTCTTAACATCTGGCAAACCATCACCATCTGTATCCCAGTCTATCAACTTTGCACTTAGGCCATTGAGACAAAGAGGTGTAGGGGCCTTGAGACTACTAACTTGCACGTTCTGAATGTGGAAATCTGAATTGCCACAACTATCAAATACTCTCCACTCAATAGTATAATTCCCTACTGGATACTTGCCATGTATTTCATTCTCTGTGCCTGTCTGTACTAATGCACCATCAGGAGCTTGTCTTATAGTATAACTCCACGACAAGGAGTTATCACAATCATCTGTTGCTGACCTTACGATATCAACTCTTCCGCTATTACAATCAACTTCTAGACCTGAAAAAACTAAATCCGTAGCAGCATCCATAATAGGCGCAGTGGTATTTCTTATTTTTATAAGTTGTGGTCTCGGTATTTCAAAAGTACTGAAGTCACCACCTGTACCACACCAGTTTAAGACTGTCCAAGTTCTTTGTATAATAGTGCAGTCGCCTGAATTAGGATCTGCAGAAAAAATCTGATCCTTGTAGTCATGGCCTAGTAATGCGCAACTTTGTGAAGCATTATTAAATGTAGGAAAAGCAAAAGGGGCATCTAGATTCTCAGGTGTTAACAGTTCTGCATCACAGAGGTCGTTAACTTCCAGATCTAGCGGCCATATGATATCAGAGGCAGTGAATGGATTATTGTTCGTTACCGTTATATTTTGTCTACATTCTGCTATAACAGTTCCATTGCTTCCTTGCAATTGGAATATTCTTACCATCTCACCTACACCACATTGATCAAATGCATCTTCGACTACCTCAATAGGACTTGCGTTATCACAATTTGTATCCGTTGTTGCGAATCCAAAAGTTAATCCCATATTCTGAGTACTGTAAGTATCTGTACAGTCTATCGTCATATCAGGCGGACAGTTAACGATAGGATTAGATTTATCTTGTATCTCCACATAAACAATACATTCACTACTGTTGCCACCCTTATCAATGACTCTAAATTCTACAGCTACAGTTCCTGCCACTGCATCTGCACAACAGAAATGTGCATACTCACTCCACTCTGTAGCTTCTGGGCCACAGCTAGCGTCTTGCCGCTTCACTTGTATGCTATCTATAGCACAGTCATCAAAACTTCCAAAGTCAAATACCTCGGCAGGTACTTTGGTAACGTCACCTCCTCTTAGTGAAATAACTTTAGTCTGCTCACAGATGGCAACTGGATTAGTATAATCTATAATCGTATAATTCACAGTACAACTAGAACTGTTGTTACATCCATCACTGACTATATAGGTAATCGCATTGCTTCCTGCATTGAGGTCGACCAATTGATTACTACCTGTAACTGTACCGTTAGGATACTCCATCGTAACAGATATATCACCTCCACAATCGTCGATTGCATTTATGTTAGGCATCTGAATGTCAGCACCACAATCCACATTAGTACTTATTGTCAAGTCAGATGGACAAGAAAAAACAGGAGCTCTATCGTCAATTATCTCAATAATCTGTACAGATGAGATATGCAACTCTTCATTGCACCACCACTCATAAGCCTCCCACGTACGTAATATTTTTCTCGTACAACTATTTTTTCCTGAAGGGAATTCTGTATCACTGTAAGTCAACACTGCTCCGCATAGGCTAGATAAGTTTCCTTTTGCAACTTCAACATCGTATGGATTATTGACATCTCCTGTCTCAGTAATGATAACGCCGCCACCTTCTGGAAATAAAGGAATACCAAAAGTGCAACCTCCTCCAACACCAGTAGAAGTCGTCACACCGCCTCCTGTAGTTGTTGTCGTACCGCCACCTGTTCCAGAACCTCCAGTTGTACCTGATCCAGTTCCTGATCCTGTACCGCCAGTAGGACATAACATATTAGAATCGAGAATTTCTATTGTGTTTTGACAAGTAGCGACTACTGTCGTCCCATCTAGAAGATATAGGGTATACGTATTGTTACCAAGTGTATTACAATCAAAATCTAACGACGACGTCAAACCTGTCGCACTAAATGATAATGAGAAGTCGCCAGCTACACAACTTGCACTGACAGAAGGATTAGTCAGACTCAAGCCGACAGTTACCATTCCATTAGCATCAAGACTTGTAATCACAGAACCACAATCATTAATGGCAGGAATGCCAGAACCTGGACACATATATGGTGACGCTATTGTATTGCTACATATAAAGGGTACACCAAAAACAGACAAGGAATCTGTTAGTGAATTAAAAAACCAAGGCAATGGAAAATTATTCTCATCGTAGACAATATTCTCATCACTACAATTGATAGTCGTAAACTCTGGGAAAATTATGTCCGTAATAGGTACTCTTCTCAAGTAAATATCATGAGAGCATAAATTAGTATTGCCAAAGTCATCTACAGCTCTATAAGTTCTTGTAACAAAACCTTGATGGTCTTCATCACAATCTAAATTGTTATGTATTTCATTGATTAAGTCAATTGAGACTGAAGCGCACAAATCTTCTGGCAAAGGCAACTCAAATAAATCCAAACCATTACACTCAATAGTCATATCTGGTGGACAAGCAATTTGAGGACCTGCTTTATATTCTACAAGCACATTTCCCCAGCAAAAATTATTGCACTCATTCTCTGTCACTTTAAATGTCAAAAGCTTATTGACGTGAGAGATGTTTACAATGTTATTAGGAATGACTTGATTGTGCTGATCGTACACAACTACAGAGTGACAGATTGTATCTCCGACATCGATACTTTTTCCACCCATCCACGGTGTGATCTCTGCTTCACAACCATTTCCGAGAGATAAATTTATCTGCCCAGTACAGCTGATAGAACAATTGGTATCACATTGGCTCTGAGCAGTCTGATGGAAACTGACAAGACAGAACAAGACACACAGTCCTCTTAAAGTATTAAAATACTTCATGATAGTTTTCTTAATTGTTAGCAATAATATCTACCCCTAGTGTAGTACAACACTAAACCAGTGATAGCGCCCATACGGACGTACAGTTTTTAAATTCCAAACTTTGTTTGAATAGAAAATTATTATTGGAGGGATGAATTCAAGAACATGAATCCATATAAAGAGATGTCGAGATGATTGTCGCCTAGCACAAGCAACAACATCCTTAATGACGTATCGTCTAGTTTTCGTTAACTCCTAAATAAAGATCTATTTAGGGTCTATTTATCAGGTAGGTTGTGAAGAGAGTTTCCCCTCACAATGCAAACATAGGAACATATTAAAGAAAAACAAAATATATTATATAAATATTTCTTTAATATTTCAGATACTGGTTTTCAGGAGACAATTACTCAAACATCCTGCCTAAGCTAGCCTGCCGATGGTACAAACCTTCTTGCTCCATTAAAGCCTCGTGCGCTCCTTGTTCTACAATCTTTCCGTCACTTAAGACATAGATCCTATCGACCTCCTTGATCGTACTCAGTCTGTGCGCAATCAAGATACTTGCCCTATCTTTCATTAAGACATCGAGGGCATCTTGGACAAGCTTCTCAGATTCGGAGTCTAGAGCAGAGGTGGCTTCATCTAGCAATAGAATAGCGGGGTCTTTGAGTATAGCCCTTGCGATGGCTAGGCGCTGGCGCTGGCCACCAGAAAGCTTGACACCGCGCTCTCCTATCATCGTATCAAAGCCTTCAGCAAACTTTTCTATAAATTCTATACAGTTGGCCTTTGTAGCAGCTTGTCTTACCTCTGCATCAGTAGCATCAGATCTACCGTAAAGAATATTGTCCTTTATTGATCCAGCAAACAAGATGACTTCTTGCGGCACCAAGGCAATGTTTTTTCTGTAACTCCTGAGGTCGTAGTCATAGATGTCCCTTCCGTCGACTTTTATCTGACCTGCACTTATGCCATAGAAGCGCAAGAGCAATTGTATTATCGTCGACTTACCTACACCACTAGGACCCACTAAGGCTATCTTTTCACCCTTCTGCACTTTTAAGCTAATGTCTTTGAGAATCGGAAGATCTGGCCTTGATGGATAAGCAAAACTAACCTTGTCTAACTCCAGGCTGCCCTTGACAGTATCTTTTTCTGTAGTTGCAATGATAACTTCTGGATTAAGACCTAGTATCTCCTTTATACGTTCTGTAGCACCGATAGCACCAAAAAGCTCTGTCGTAAAACTACCCAAGCCTGCAATAGAAGCCCCGATCATAGAGGTAATGGTAACAAAGGAGAGCAACTCTCCCGCAGTCATCGTTCCAGACTGCAGCATACGAGCACCCATATATATAATGAAGCATATCGCTCCAAAAAATACTGTCAATATGAAAAAAGAGAACCAAGCCCGCGCTCCAGCATATTTCAGGGCCACCTTGACAGTTTTCTTAACGGTGCCTTCATATTTGGCCACTTCCTGATCTTCATTGGCAAAAGCCTTAACAACCTGTATCCCCTGAATCGTCTCTCCAAGTATAGAGTTGGATTCTGCTAGGTACTCCTGTCTCTTTTTAGATAGCTTACGGATAGTCTTGGCAAAGAAGATCGCTATAAGGACAACAACTGGAATGGTCAGCAACATCACCAAGGCCAATCTAGGTGTCATTACAACCAAGAAGCCTATACCGACAATCAAGGTAATGATCTGCCTAAAGAATTCGACTAAGGTCACGGAAAACACACTATATAGCTTACTCACATCTGCACTGACCCTACTAATCAGATCACCACTCTTGTTTTCTTCAAAGAAGGTAATGGGTAAGGTAATCATCTTGGAGTAGACGGCTTTTCTGACGTCTGCTATCCCGTTTTCACTGACCTGAGCCGTAAAGACCACTCTTAAATAAGAGAATATCCCTTGAAAGACAAGGACCACTATAAGCAAGAGTCCGACCTTATTGATCGTAATAGGGAAATCTGATTTGCCCTGGGCTACATCTATAAGCAATCCAACGAAGTAAAAGATGGCATAAAATGACAGCGTTGACAAAAACACAAGCAATAGTGAAGCAAAGAAGTACCATTTGTAAGGCTTCATATACTCGAAAATCTCAAGGGTCTTCTTGAAATTTTGCCAAGTCATAGGCACCTTAGGTACATCTGGATCTGGACCGCCTCTATGTCTTCTCGCCATTAATTGATATTGCTGTGAATAGAGAACAAAGCTATCCTAATTGATAATATTAGTCAGTATGGTCTATTAGATATTTAGATTAATGAGCTACTTCTTACAATATGGTGATGTATACAACTATAGCCCTAAGAGCGAGATTATAGTCCTAGACAAAAAAAGGGCCCCATCTCTGAGGCCCTTGGTATTACTAGTTATTAAATCTTATCGTGCTACTACAAATTTTTCGATATCGAAAGTACCATCTCGGTATTTGACCGCTAGCAAATAATAGCCAGATTCGTAGCTGGTCACATCAAGTGTATACTGGTTTTTGTCTACTTCTAAGTCTACTTTCGCCTGCTCCTGACCTAGCATATTGAAGATTATAAGTGCTTCACAGCCCTCTCCATCGAGCTCTATTGTGAGCAATTGGCTTACGGGATTTGGATAAAAGCGTATAGCCCTATCTGGGTTCCCTTCATTTTCTGCTGCTCTATGCTCTAAGTCGGTTTCTTCGGTTGCGCAAACAAATCCACCAACAAGATCGTCATCTGTAAATCCATAAACCTCAAAGCAACTGAAGCCTGGACCATCTACACAATAGACATTGCCATCGGCATCATACATTGTGGTCTGATCGCCATCAGCAATAAAGACATACTGATATACCCCTAGCTGGTAAACCAATACCGCCGCCGCACAACCACCATCTAGCAAATCTTCTAACCAAGGAAAATCCTCAAATGTACTTGGCCCTGTGGGTGTGCCCTCTTCCGTGCAAGTCCAAACTTCTGTCGGTGTTCCCAATCCGTATGCCGCCACACAATCTAAGCCAGGACCATCCGCACAGTAATAAGTCCCATCATCAAGATACAAAGTGCCGCTGTCAGCAGTCTCAATAAAAATGAAACCGTAAGAACCAAATTCATAATAACTGATCGTCGTCCCTTCACAATTTGAAAAATCTACCTCGTCCATCAAAAAAGGATAAGCGTCTATCCAATCTGGCGTTCCACCACTAGGCTCTTCACAAGACCACGTCGAACTGACAAGAGATAAATTATAAGCCGCTACACAACTAAAGCCTGGAGCATCTGTACAATACAAACTTCCGTCTTCAAAATAGAGTTGAGCACCGGTAGCTGTCTGCACATGAATAAATGTATAAATGCCTGAAGTGTAACTTGTGACCGTAGTTCCTGAACAATTCTCCGTATCTACAATGTTATGCAACCAAGGAAAATTCTGAAATACCTCGATAGGATCAGAGGTCGGAGCTACATTAGCAACCGTTGATGCTGAGCGCAGCACACCCATCCCTTCTGTCGCTACAAAAGCGTAACCATCCCAACTTACATCAAAATCACTAATGGTGACACCAGTAGTCAAAGTTGGAGTGATATCTACCCAAGATGTACCATCATCTCTTGACATCCAGATAAAAGAACTATTCGATATATAAAGACCACCCTCGTGATCTATATGCATTCTTGATCTTATATGGTTAAAATTTGTAGGCAAACTTCTTTCAGTAAAGGTCTGTGCATCGTCAGCAGAGTAATAGAACTTATATATTTCAAGAGAATCCGATACTGTAAAAGCATACACTTTCGAGCCAGTATGCGCTGCCTTAAGTTCTTGTAGATATTCGTTTTCAAAAGCGATAGATGAGATTAGATTTCCATCTAGATCGTATTTTGCAGGTCCTGCATCGATAATGTATTGATGGACATACATAAATCCTGCAGAGGAAATATCATAAACACCTGCCTCTACAAAGAAACCCCAGTCCTCTGTCTGATTTGGCAAGTTCCGTGTAGTCCAGGAATTTCCGTAGTCATTAGAAATGTATAATTCACTATTGGCCGTGGCATATACGACACCATCTTTTATAAATACACCCCAAGTATCTTGACCAGAACTAGACCACGTACGGCCACCATCTCTAGAAATACAGCCTTCTCGTGATATGAAATCTCCGTTAGGCATACTCTGTATTCCAAACCTAACATCACAGGTATTGGTCTGCATCACTTCTGCCCAATCACCTAAATCTGATGTTCGGTATTGTACAAGGTCATCCCGCACTACAACACTTTCCTTACTGGCTGCCTCGACTTCGAAAGTAAAAGATTGACCTAAATCTTGTCCTCGCAACTCCCAGTTCGTCAGGCCATCTTGAGCATAATAATTATTGCCAGCTTGATAGGCAACTAAGCCTCTATCCCCTATTGGTTGTGTGCCTACATAAGTATCATTCCTAAAATGAATGTTGCCTGCACTAGGCAAAGTAAATTCCAATCCTAAATCTTGTTTAGGACCAAAAGTCTCACCTCTATCTTGAGAAATATATACTGCATCGCAAAAGTTGGAAGAGCTAGAGTAAGCGCAATTAGCAATGAGGTGTATGTCTCCATTATTAAGAAAAGTGACAACACCATTAAGATCATTGCCATAGGGCACCCAAGTATCTCCATCGTCAGAATAAGCTCGGCTCGAGTAAAATCTAGAACCATCATACTCGAAATTATCAGCAGTATATAAGCCTTCAGTACCTACTTTGAGTACTTCCATATTTGTATTGATGGTGACCATATTTCCAAAAGGATTGCCTTGGAAAAAATAATGCTCATCACCTGGGGTTGTTATAATACCACGTACTCTACCCACAGGAAGGACATTTATCAGAATCCCTCCTGAATTATACAAGCTTAGTGGCTCTGAAACACCTGAGATAAGAAAATTACCATTAGGAAGTGGCGCGACATTCGTCCAGATAGCTTCTTCTAAATCGAGAACACCAATAAAATTATTAGCCTCGACTGCCCATCTTAGTACTTGATCATCAAGTAATATCAAATAATCATCTTCAAAAGTTCTTTTGATCTGAGGAATCCTTCTTTGCTCAAGGATCTCAGAAATTATATCCCAATTAACCCCAAAATCTGTTGAAACATAGAGACTAGGAGGATGAAGCAACTGGCCTATCATAAGGTCATCATCACTGTAGAGTATTTCTACATCTTCCTTGTTGTTATATGGGAGCTGCTCGTACGATACTTGACCATAAATAAAAGCAGGAACAGCCATCAGAATAAATAGAAGGATTCTCATTGT
>CALBWK010000211.1 GCA_937969415.1 uncultured Saprospiraceae bacterium
GTGGCTTATCTAATAGCGTTTGTTTTACAAACCGATAAGTTAACTGACGGCACTTACGCTTTATCCTTTATTGCTATTGCCGTTGTGCTCTTACAGCAAGGAGAAATACAATATTATAGACTAATCATCGCATTACTCGTACTGCTTTGGGCGCTGAGACTAGGGAGCTACTTAGTGTCTAGAATTATAAAGAAGGGCAGAGATGTACGCTTCGATGCGATGCGGAAGGTGTGGTGGCGATTTGGTGGATTCTGGTTATTGCAAACACTAAGCATCTGGGTGATCAGCTTGCCTTTTGTGATAGCGCTAGGGCAATCGGGCATCAACGTCCATAGAGCCTTAGGGTCACCAGCCTTGACGATAGGCGTCATTACTTTCATACTGGGTTGGCTTATCGAGTGGCGAGCAGATGCGCAGAAAAGTCGACATAAAAAGAAGAAAGAAAACCAACGAAAGTTTATTTCTACGGGTCTATATAAGTGGGTGCGGTTTCCAAACTATCTCGGAGAGATTCTCGTATGGCTTGGTATATTTATCGCTTGTACTCCAGTATTATCAGGGTGGCAGTGGCTATCCATAATCAGTCCTATGTGGGTAGCGATACTACTGACTAAGATAAGTGGCATCCCACTGTTAGTAAAAGTGCAGGATAAGAAATATGGGCAGATGGATGCTTACAAAGAGTATATTGCCAAGACTAAAAAATTGATTCCAGGCATTTACTAAGTGCTCAGCAGCTGCCCTTCCCCCTATTGGTTTTATTGCTTTTATATCTATACCTCGGAAACTAGCGCTCCTATTTTTCTAGGTCAAATTTCTGTACTGTTCCGATAATGGGATCAGGTCGTGTAGGGCGAGCGGGGCGAGCGGGAAAGTTGAGTGTGTCGTGGAGATCAGCATTGAGTAAGCGGTGGACGATAGAATCCACATCGGCATCGGCTCTTGCAATTTGTTCCTTCTTACACTTATCTATAGTTGTGGCACGAAGGTTATCAACTTTTATTTGATAATACTCATCCACAAGTTTTTCCTTATCTGGGAGTTCTACAGTGCACCCAACTAAAAAAACAAGAATAGAAAACAGGAGTGTACACCTCATTTCTCTATCAAGTTTTTTATATCCGTGATACGCGTATCTCTCAGCGAGTCGAGTGCAGACTGATAATATTTGTCGCTATTATTGTCACAAATTTTTTGGAATTTATCTATTAATTTCTTTTTGTCGGCCATAAACAAAGAGTCTGCCCTACGCTGACATTCCTTCTGCACCTCTAGAACCTCATACTCACCACAAGAAGCAAGGCCCAACACCAACAAGACCCAAACCATTCTACTTTGTCTCCACATCTAGGTCAATGTTTTTTCGCTTCAGTTCAAAATTTTGTCCCAAGTAAACTCTTTTTACCGTTTCATCTGCCGCCAACTCCTCAGCTGTACCTGCCATCAGTATCTTACCTTCAAACATCAAGTAGGCCCTATCTGTAATAGACAAAGTCTCCTGTACATTGTGATCTGTAATCAAGATGCCTATATTCTTTTGCTTGAGTCGAGCGACGATATACTGAATGTCCTCTACCGCTATCGGATCTATCCCTGCAAAGGGTTCGTCTAAGAGTATAAAATTAGGAGAAGACGCCAAGGCCCTTGCAATCTCTGTACGCCGTCGCTCCCCTCCTGACAAAGAGTCTCCAATGTTCTTGCGTACTTTTTCTAGGCCAAACTCATCAATCAGCGACTCTAGCTTATCCGCTTGTTCCTGCTTACTCATTGGCATCATCTCTAGGATAGCCTTGATATTGTCCTCTACCGATAACTTACGGAATACGGAAGCCTCTTGCGGCAGATAGCCGATGCCTTTTCGTGCTCGCTTATACATCGGCAAGGACGTCAGTTCGTTCTGATCTAGAAAAACCGATCCGCCATCTGGCTTGACAAAACCGACAACCATATAGAATGTCGTCGTCTTACCGGCACCATTAGGTCCTAGCAAGCCTACAATCTCACCTTGGCTAACTTTTATACTTACAGAATCAACAACTGTACGCAGCCCATATTTCTTTACAAGATTACTTGCTATCAGTTCCATAAAACAAGGTTTCTATATCCAAGGTAGCTTCTAAGTCCCAGCCAGCCTTCAATACCTCTAAATTAAGTTCTTTCGTCTTCTCTGGCAATTTCTTATCAGCGATACTCCCTGCTGTCCATTGCCCATCCTCATTAAGATCCTGTATCAACTTAAGGCTGTACTGACCACTTGGCAAATCAGAAAATGCAAAAGCAGTCTGATCCCGAAGAATCATAGTCTCTATGGGTTCTTCTTTTTCTATCAACTGCACCACATAAGTCAACGAATCTGCCTTATTGGCCGTCAATAAAATATTTCCAAAAGTCTCAGGATCTAGTGTCTTAATCTTTATCGATGTTGAATCTTTATATACAGGACCATACCAACTCGTTACCGCCATACTATCTAGAATCAAATCATATTCATTATCCACTTTCATCGGACCTCTAAGATAGACGTATCGTCCTTCTGCCTTTACCTCAGAAATACGCGTAACGAATGCTGTATCCTGAAGAGTGACTCGAGATGTATCTACAACAGCTACAGGTAGTGTAAATTCCAAAACTATACTATCACTAGGAAGCAATTCAAGATTATTAGTCAAGAGAAGCTGTCGATATTTATCAAACTTCTTTTTAGTTTTCTTCGCCTTAATAGTGTCGACTTCCGTCTCATTTGTAATGGTAAACAAAAGTGAATCCGCATTCTCATTGTTGTGCCAGATTTTTAAAGTATCCCCCACATACTCCTGCCACACCTGTGTTGTATCATTATCTAACAATGTCACCACCAAGGAATCTGGTCGATTCTGATAGACTACATTGACCAATCCTTGTACCCGTTGCCGAGCTTCGATTAACTTAGGGTTATCCGCTTCATCAAACATTTGTAAGGTCAACTCAGTCATAAAAGTATCTTGGAGCATCACCATCGAATCCAGAAAAGCTACCCTCTCTGTTTCGACATCATAAGTGTAACTCACATTCTGATCATCGAGAGCAAAGATTTGAAAAGTGTCTGCCCGCAAATTCTCTAATGAAAACTGACCCTCATCATCTGTCCGTGTTAAGTAAAGTGGCTTAACCGTCGTAAAACAAGTATCACTCAAGTTATCATAGAGCATTACCACAACATCTTTGACAGCACTCCCTGTCAAGGCATCAAGAATTTTTCCCTTTAGAAATAACTGATCGATCTCATCGCCAGTAGAAAACAGAAAGACCAAATTCTCTACAACATTGCCTTCCGTAATATCTTGTATGGCCTTGCCAAAATTAATCTGATAGGTAGTATTTTCTTTAAGCACTTCCTTTTCAGAGAACTCAAAAGTGACAACTTTTCCTCTAACAGAAATTTGGGGGGGATAAGCTAGAGGAGGCGACACAAATACTTCCTTAATAGGATTAGACAACTTGATCCATTCGTCAAATTCAAACTCTATTTTACGTTCCGCAAAATTAGTTTGCTTATTAGGTGTGGAGCCTGCCTCAGAGAGTTGCGGAGCAATTTCATCCTTAATCCCGCCCTGTGGCATTTTTATTTGTGCACAAGAAGCCAGTAGAATGAGCACAGCGAGGAAGGCTAATATTTTTGTATCGATGGGATGCACTAATTCTACTTTTCTATTGAGCTACTCTATTACGGGGATGAAATTTCAAGATAGTCTCTCGCAGATACTTTCTATCGATATGTGTATATATTTCTGTAGTTGTTATGGACTCGTGTCCCAGCATATCCTGCACCGCCCTCAGATTGGCACCTCCTTCCACGAGATGTGTCGCAAAAGAATGCCTAAATGTATGGGGACTTACATTCTTCTTTAATCCAATATACTCAACCAGATTTTTGACAATTGTAAATATCATCACCCGTGTCAGGTTTTTGCCGCGCCGATTGAGGTACAAATAATCCTCGCAACCTGGCTTAATGTCCAGTTCGTTTCTGTAATGATGCATATAATACAGATTCTGTTGGATGGCCTCCTCTCCCATCGGAACGATACGTTCTTTGTTGCCCTTACCGGTAACCTTAATGTATTCTTCCTCAGGATAAAAGTCAGAAATCTTCAGCGTTATCAATTCGCTTACCCGCAACCCACAGGCGTAAAGGGTCTCTAACATCGCTCTGTTTCTGTGCCCTAGCGGCGAGCTCAAATCTATAGCCGCCAACAAGTCATTAATTTCCTCCAAGGATAAGACATCTGGAATTTTTCTACTCAACTTGGGCCCTTCAATCAAGCCAGTAGGGTCATCATCAAGCAGATCTTCTACCAGCAGATACTTATAGAAGGCTTTTATACCCGATAACATCCGCGCTTGTGTCCGAGCACCCAAACCGATCTCGTGGATATAACCGAGAAACTCCTCGACATCGCTACTTTGGATCTGTAGGGGAGATACAGTTTTCTCCTTGATCTCAAGAAACTCTACCAGCTTACGGACATCACGGATATAGGATTCTAGCGAGTTATCTGACAAGCCTCTCTCAAGCTTGAGATAAGCCTTAAATCCCCGTATGCTAGACTTCCAATCCATCGACTCAAAGTTACCATATTATAGGTAGCTGTGGAGGCTATAATATGGGTATTCCCTACCCAATCGGTCAATAAGAGGGTTTAATTAATAATTCCTAATTTATCAGCAAACATCTGACTTTACTAATATAACAGGCGGAAGCGGGCAGCCTGACGCTGAGCCTGTCAAGCATGAGTGGGAGCGGGAGCGGCACAGCGCATAGCCTTCGCTTGACTTGATTTTTGCTTACTTTTCATCTAAGGAAAAGTAAGACTCAAACTAAGTACAAAAAAAGGGTTTACTAATTACAGCAAAAGTCTAAAACCAAATAAAATATTCCACTAAGCACCATTATCCCGCTTCATCAACTCATAATGATGTTCCGTATGCATCACACACCAATAGCTGAGCTCGCGAATAGACAGTTTACCTAGAACAGGATGTGGTAATTGATAACTAGATAATTGCTTTTCAGAAAACCTCGCTAAGCCTTTTTTGAGTGCTGTTTGCTCTTGGGCAAACCAATCAAGGACACGTGCTTTATCCTCATTGGACAATGGGTCAGGCACAACTGATGAAGGTGCTTTAATTGTCTTCACTAATCTCTTGTAATCTGCGGTTATCTGTTCATACGTTCTTTGCTCTCCTTTATGCTTACCGAACTTGAGGCGCAAGACGATCTTGGGCAGGGTCAAGCCTTTGTTAAAAGCTCTAGTGGCCTTTCTGAGATGATCTAGGTGTTGCCCGTTTGACCATTTGTCAGGTATGTGGGCCTTTGTAAACTCCGAAGAATCTTGCGCTTTGATGTACTCGATGACAGTTCCAAATTTGTCGTCAATAAGCTGATTAATTTCTTGGTGGCTCATATCATACTTACTTTTAGTAACTTAGTAGTAATTATAAAGTGAAGATAGGGTTTTACTTCCAGATCTTGCAAGAACTAACATAGTACTCACCAAGTAACATGGCAGTAACTAAAACTGATACTCAGCGACTTAGCTTAAAGAAAAATTTGAAAAAAATTTATTCTATCTCTCAAGAACAGCCTGAAAAATGCTTGGTCAAAAATCTATTCTCACCCAGTACTGACAAATGGAGTCTATTCTGTTTGTACAATTTGGCGGCAGAGAGTAATCTCAGATTCTCAACTCTACAAAAGAGAATTCCTGGTATTTCGTCTAGGATGTTGTCCCTGACACTCAAGAGACTCGAGTCTCTAGAATTGCTGACCAGAAAAGCTTACCCCGAAGTGCCACCTAGAGTGGAGTACAAATTGACCAAATTTGGATACACTTACACAGAGCGCCTACTTGACCTTAATCTTTGGCTCTACAAAGCTTATGAAAAACGATCTCGTCAATATTAAATCCTAGCAAGCTCCAACACTATGCTCCAACACAATCTTAAAGCCCTCTTTAATCCCGAACAATACCATGGCTGGGGAAAAAACAAAAAATATTTTGAAGGTTGGTATTACAAAGTTGTTTCCAAAGACGAGCGCCACGCCTACGCGTTTATCCCTGGTATCGCAATGGATGAAACCGGAGCACAGCAAGCTTTTGTCCAAGTTCTAGATGGCAAAGCACTCCAAGCAGAGTATCATAAATATGACGCGGATTTATTTATACCCACGCCTGGTCAATTTGATACACAAGTGGGCGAGAGTCGTTTTCGCAGAGCCTCGATAGACTTACATTTACCTAGCGCACAAGGGCAGCTCACCTTTCACGATCAAGTACTCTGGCCGAGCAGTTGGTACTCACCAGGTATCATGGGGCCCTTCTCGTTTGTCCCCTTTATGCAGTGCTACCACGGCATCCTCAGTATGAACCACAGTATCTCCGGCGCCCTGCAAATAAATGGAGATACAGTAGACTTTGAGGGTGGCCGCGGTTATATGGAAAAGGATTGGGGTCGCTCCTTCCCAAGTGGATATATCTGGATGCAAACCAATCACTTTTCGACTCCTGGAATTTCTATAAAAGCATCTATTGCCAAGATTCCATGGCTGATGAGTTCTTTTGTGGGGTTTATCAGTGGCATATGGTTGCACGATAGACTGATACAATTTACCACCTATAATCTTACAAGATTGCGCAAGGTGTTCGCTGACGAAAAGAAAGTCAACATCGTTATGGAAAACAATCGCCACCGTCTAGAGATCCTTGCCCATCGAGCAGCTTCTACCGCACTGGCCTCCCCTATCCTCGGCTTTATGGATGGCCGCATAGAAGAAAGTATGACATCCACAATAGATGTCCTTCTCACCGACAAAAAATCTAAACGTGTCTTACTCGAAGACCAAGGCCGAAATGCAGGCCTAGAAGTTGCAGGTAAAGTTGAAGAGATTTTGATTTGAATGTGTTTGGAAAAAAACTAATTCTGACAAGAGAAGTATTGAAGACTATTGTTCCTCATTTTGTTGTAGAGGTTACTTTCGATAGTACAGTCATCTTTTCGTTATGACAATTTTTTCTTTGCAAGAAAAATACCCAACACATCTATGTGGCAAAGTTTTTCTATACTCCAGGTTTACAAATCTTACAATCCTCTCTCGATCAGAGTTATACATTCTGAATAAAAACTAATATAACCTCCTCCGATATGTTAAAATCCGACAATCTTACAAATTAACGGTCTAGGATTAGGTGTTTACAAAAAAAAAAAGATATTCGGAAAGAGATAATAGTCTACGCATACAAGTAGGAGAGAATTTAGAACAATGAACACCGTTATCTCTAAGCTATTATAATTACAAGATTAGAAAGATATAGATACTGCATAATGATGCAGTCTTAGGAACATATGTCCTATATACTAAAGAAGGCCCACGAAACTGTCGTAACAGCAGCAGACCCTCGATCCCGCGACTAAACGAGAACTGCAAAAATAAAGGTCTAATCAGTTATATCATCATATGTCCCTGTTTAATTATGCGCAAAAACTGATTAATAGAATCTGGCTCTGTGGCGCAGGGGTAAAAGGATTCAAACCTTCAAAGCAATTTCAAATGCGAATTTTACTTTTCTTAATATTTTCAATATGGCACCTAAACTCATACTGCCAAAACAACTGTCTGAATACCATTACAAATTGGAATATCGTCCACGATGATCCAATTACAAATTCTTGTGGTGATACACCTGAAGTGGAGATACAGTTTACAATGGCAAACAATAGTACAACCGAATATCAAATATGCCTTAGACATAATGGCTACATGAACTACACACGGTCTAACACCCCTCACATTATTGGTCAAGTAGAAACAGATATTCAAGAAATCCCAATCGAACTTGATGTATTCAGGACTTGTTTCAATGTTATAATACCAAGCACTGCACCTGCGTCAGAAGACTATAGTATTTTCTTTGAGGTTGGAGAACCATCATTAGGTATATATAGGAACACTATGAGCATAGAAGTTTCCACTGTATCAAGCCTTGGATTATTTCAATGCTACTTTAATAGTTTTCCTAATTCAACAATTAATCTAAATCAAGTAGTAGACTTAATAACTATTGTAGAAAGCAACAATGAATATTTGACATTCCAGCAATGGTATAGTCCTATACTCCAAGGAAGAAACGCCTCTCTTGAAATCCAAAGAGATTTTATAATCGATCAAGACTTTATGTTTAATGGATTTAATAATCTGGGTGTTAATTTACCAAATGCTAGAATGCAACTCTACGATCAAGGGAATATTTATATAAAAACATCACCATGGAGCACAACTAATCAAATAACAGCTGAATTCAAAAATCTCGACATTCTTACTTGTAATGGAAAATGGAATTCGATAATTGTAGAACAAGGCAACACTTTAATCTTAGAAAATGTAACCTTTTCTGATGCCAATAATGCTATTTTACTACACGAAGGAGCCACATTACAGATAGATGGTTCTACATTTACAAATTGCGACATTGGTATTAAAAGCTTAGGCTTTGCTGACATTATTTCCATTACGAATAACAGGTTTGACAATGCTGACATAGGTATTCAAATTCTAAACTCGGATAACATAGTCAATTTAGAAGGAGAAGAAAATAAGCCTAACACATTCACAAATTGCGATGGGGGAATTGACTTAGATAATGCCTCAGCCTTAATTAGATACGCCAACATCAGTAATGCAGCAATTGGCATTAATATGGGCAGAACGGGTTTTGCAAGAATAACTGATTGCGATATTAGCGCCATTTGGAATGGGATTAATGCGCAGAATTCTATATATACGGCAGATGCAAATAATATCAGTAATGCAATACAAGCAGGTGTCTACACCGCAATAGCAAACGATAGATGTCCTTCAGCAAATGTTATTAACAACATAATCAATACTGACTTCAGAGGAATAGAGCATAGATTTGGCGGAGGTCTCATAGATCACAATACAGTCACACTCCTAGATAATACTGACCCTGAAAATGACAGTGGTATATACAGCTATATGACAGATGTCAGAATAGAAGACAATACAGTGTCCCTCACAAATGGCGAGGCTGGCATATGGTCTGTAGGTGGAATAAATCAGAGCATCCTTAATAATGAAGTAAACTCTGATGGTGGCGATAGGGGAATAGTTGTGGAAGCAGGTGATGGCCATATCATAGGTTATAATATATCTCACGGTGATCCCGTCAATGCAATTAGAGTGGTTAATTCTGGGATGGGCATTATAGAATGTAACGATGTTGAAGGCTGGCTTAAAGGCATCAATGTACACAGAGGCTCTCCCTTCCAACAAATCAACCAAAATTTCTTTAGTGGAACAGCAGAAATCGACTTTAGAACTCAGTCCTTATTAGGGATACAAAATTTTAGAAACAATGAAGGTTGGTGTTATGCAGAAGCCCTTGGGCTTAGTCAACAAGATGTTTTTAATTCAAGATTTGTTGTTGAAGACTTAGAAGAAGATGCTCCTAATTGCGACAATGATCCTAATACTATTGACTGGGCACCTGTAGATTTCTTTGAAGAACAAGTGGATATAAATCAAGTAGCTTTTACCTGCACAGGGTCTCCAGGGCCTGGCTTTGTAGAACCTACAATAATTTGCGATATCTTCGTCGCTCCTGTCGATATAACAGAGTATGACCAATGGACACTATCTTACCACATGCTCAGACACTTTGAAGGAAGCAATCCTATTATTGATGACAAGCCTGATTGCCTAGATCTAGATGAGACTATCCCAGTAAATTCCGAAATGATACAACTTGTAAGAACTGAATTAGACTTTAGATCTGCACTTAATGCATTAAAACAGAAATCAATCTCGATTCAAGAGAACCTTAGTCAATCAGACCTAGGAGATGGTGGTAATATATCCGAAAGTGATAGACTAAATATGACAGAGTTATATGACGAAATAGAATCTGCTGAGACTCATATACAAGGCTTGGTTACACAACTCACCAGTATGAAGACCTCTACTGATATTTCGGAATTTTGGAAGACTGGTTTGATCTTAGTAATGGATGATTGGCTCTATGGAGACGAAAGCAGCACAACAATAGACCTGACTTCCAGAGCTAGTCTCTGTGCAGATGCTTACGGTGACCCTGTACAATGGGCCAGAGGTGTCTTGTCAAGAACCTCACAGTTGTCCTATGACGACAACGATGATTGTGGAGAATCTATACAACCAAGAAGTAGATTAGAACAAAGAACACCTAACAAAATTAAACTATACCCAAATCCTGCTTCTAATAGCCTCAGTCTCACTAAATCATATCCTGGAACTGTCAAGATTGTTATTCGAAACATCAAAGGTGCCACTCTAATAGAAACGACTACAGAAGTCGATAATCTTGAGATAGATGTCAG
>CALBWK010000212.1 GCA_937969415.1 uncultured Saprospiraceae bacterium
AATCACAAGAGGACTACATCGACCTATAGGCATTTTAAGCCTAGACATAGAACTAGTTAACCTCTTGTGATGCTTAGATTTATCAAACCTAAGTTACCTTACTTTTCTATTATATAAGGATGATACAAGTCTAAGGGACATAGAAAGAAAGGGGCGACTTAGAAAAAACTGCTTGCCCTCATACTAAACCCTTTTTCCTTTTCGAGCGACCAAAGGGAGTCGAGAAATCATGTTCTAGTCATCTCAGAAATACATTGGGAAGACATCTTAACAAAATGCCCCTTCAAGTTGACACAAGTGAATGTGCTTCGATTTACAACTTCAAATCAGGTATTTCTCTAACATTTCTTCCAAATCCTCCCCTGCCCTATACTGCACAGCAGGCATCCCACAAGCGATACTCGCTGCAACATTATCTGGATTGTCATCAATAAACAAACACTCCTCAGGCGTCAAGTCATATCGCTCAAATAAAATCTGATAGATTTTGGGATCAGGCTTGATGCACTGCTCTGTTCCTGACACGACTACTCCTTCAAACCAACTCAGAAAATCATAATGCTTCTGTGCGATGGGATAGGTCTCGGCAGACCAGTTGGTGAGTGCTAGAATTCCATACTTTTTAGATTTGATCAAGCGATCAAGAACATCAACATTGGCTTGGATGGGGCCGCCGAGCATTTCTTCCCAGCGACCGTAGTAGGCCGCGATTTGCTCTGCCCACTCCGGATACTCAGCCGAAAGCACTTGCGTAGCTTTTGCTAGTGATCGGCCAGCATCTTGTTGGACATTCCACTCCATAGTACAAATGTTTTGGAGAAAGGTCTCAACTTCTGCTTCTGTCTCAAAGACAGTCCTAAAAACATACTTAGGATTCCAATCTATGAGCACACCGCCCAGATCAAAAATGATGTTCTTGATCATCGCCACTTACGCCTTGATTTCTATAGAGATGATATCATCGCCCATTCTGATGTCATTGACAACGGACTGGTCAGCTTCTGTGTGCACTCTACCAAATACAGAGTGATTGCCATCCAACCAAGGAGTCTCCACGTGGGTGATGAAAAACTGACTGCCATTTGTGCCCGGACCTGCATTGGCCATAGAGAGTACACCGGGTGTGTCGTGCTTGAGATCGGGATGAAACTCATCATCAAAATTATAACCTGGACCACCTGTTCCTCTTCCCATAGGACAGCCACCCTGCACCATAAAATCTGGTATAACTCTATGGAAGACCAAACCGTCATAGTAGCCCGCCTTAGCCAACTCTAAAAAGTTGGTCACTGTCTTAGGTGTCTTGGTAGCAAAGAGAGTAATATTGATATCACCTTTCCTTGTTTTCATAACGATATCGATATCCTTATCAAAGGAGGCATTTTCCATCGCCATATTGATGAGCGCCGGATCGATTTTTTCTATTGCTGACATTATTTATTTTTTAAATGATAATTCTTGTTTGAAATTTTATTGCAAAGCACACTACCCTGCCGCCTCATAGGAAGCTTTGAGCCATTCTATTAATTCTTTGTCCACTTGTTCTATATCTGTGACGCGTACACGGTGGCTGGCCATAGAGTTAAAGCTACCTGACAACTCGAGTCTATCTGTGGTATCTGCCTGCTTATGACAGATCCCTACGTCGAGTCGAGTCTTGGTAGAGGGTTGGATCAGGCCGAACTGCTTTTTTCTTCTTAGGGATACATAGGCCTTCTTGGGAGCTATCTCTACATCAGGACCAAAGGCCGATACAGCTTCTATCAACTTATTATAAATAGGTTTCAGGTCAGCTTTTTTAGCATACTGATTGTTAATAAGCTCTTCTGCATTATCGGCGGAGGCATCTTTAGAGGGTAGCCCTGACTTAGCCGTATGGACAATGAGATTGGCGTAGCCATGTGTGAGGCCGTACTCGGTTTTGAGGTGTTTGACCTTTTCCATATGCTTCTCTAATCCTGAAGCATTAACTCTTTTGACCCACTCGTCTAGTTTGACACCAGTAGATTCTTCGAGGTTATGGACCATCTTATCTATCATAAGGAGCGCTTATAAAGCGAATGTAGCAAAAAAGAAATCCAAGCATATGAAGAAAATTTATTCGATGTTTGAACTTTAATGTTCCAACATCGTTGTAGTCCCTGTATGAGATTGGAAGAAGCCATAAAACAAACAAAACCCTTTGAATCCGACTATCAGCGTGCATTGGTCAATTTGATCTACACAACTAACTGTGTATCTGCTCAAATGAAGTTATATCTAAAAGAATACGATATCACCACCAAACAATATAATATACTCCGTATACTCAATGGTGCTCAGAAGCCCGTCAGCATTGCCTTTTTAAGGGATAGACTGCTTGATAAAGTATCGGATGTATCTCGAATAGTTGACAGAATGACCAATCAAGGACTTGTCATCAAAAGACCTTCTGAAGTAGACAAACGATTAGTAGACATCATTCTATCTCCTACTGGTAGAGATCGATTACACACTGTAATGAGTAATGTAGATATGATCGATGGCATAATGAAAAACTTAAGTATCAAAGAAGTAGAGACGCTTAATAAGCTTCTGGATAAGATTCGTGCTTAAACTCAAAACAAAATTTTTATCAAATTATTCAACCATATATTTAAAATTAGAAATGAAAAATTTATTTAGCTTACTTCTCGTGACGGCAATCCTAGGATCTTTTGCCTCTTGTCAAAATGCACCTAAGGGTACTGAAGCGATGACAGAAACTGCAAAAAAAGTTGCTGCTCCAGCGATGGCTGCCAAAACTTTTACAGTAGACGGTACTACTTCTAAAGTTAACTGGACTGGCACGAAAGTAACAGGATCTCACACAGGTACATTCAACATTAACTCTGGAACAGTGCAGACCAAAGATGGAAAAGTTGTAGGTGGAAACTTCAATATCGACATCAACAGTTTGATGTGTACAGATCTAGAAGCAGGAAAAGGAAAAGAGAAGTTAGAAGGCCACTTAAAGAGCCCTGATTTCTTTGACTCAGCTGCGCACCCTAATAGTACTTTTGCTATAACATCTGTAAACAATGGGTCTGTAACTGGCAACCTTACACTCAAGGGTGTAACTAAGTCTATTACATTTCCAGCAACAATTAAAGTTGCTAAAGAAGGTGTATCAGTTACTACAGGAGACTTCACTATTAATAGAACAGACTTCGGTATGAAGTATGGTTCTGCAAGTTTCTTCGATGACTTAAAAGACAAAGCGATCAATGACGCTGTTGGCCTCAAAGTAATGCTCGTAGCTAGATAGACACAAAATAAATTTATAAAAAAGCCATCTTTTACTTTAAGTAAAAGATGGCTTTTTTTATGGCTTGACTATTATAAGTGTCTCATTGAAAATTCGCTCTTGCTCTGTCGACACTTCAACCTGATAGTATCCATCTGCCAGATGACTTATATCTAATTGACTCTCTGTGCTGGCAGCAACAGTTCGGCCATTCAAGTCAATTATCCTTATAGATCTTATCTCCTGCGTACTTGAAATAAATACAGAAGAATGCGCTGGATTAGGCAAAATTTTAATCTTTGGCGCATCTAGATTCTGAGTAGAGACAGAATTGCCATAGTGTAGATTGTCTAACAATTGAGAATCAAATCTGAATAAATTATTGGGGTTATCATCGCCTGTTAAGGTCATAAACTTAAAGCTTATAGGACCAACATAATTAGGCGGTAGAGCTATCTGATGATTTACAAGAGCACCTTCCTCTTGATCATAGATATAGACTTTATCATTTTCTCCATTCCCCCAACTGACTTCTAATGCACTAGACAAAGGAGAAGGATGTTCTATGTTTTCATTTCGAAATTGCACCAAATCAAAATTAACAGAGGGTTGATCATTATTTCTGAGATCAGCACAAGCCGTTAGTGCAGAAGCGATACCACTAAAAAAATCTACTCCTCCAGTAAAATTATCCTGTGGTTCAGTACAGAGCACTTCATTACTATCATCAAAAATCCCCGTCGTCCAATAATAACTCTCTTGCTGATAGTTGGCTACTGTCATAGGAACGGCGGTTGCCGTCTCCAGACCTAACCCCTCAAAAACAGCAGCTTCATCAGCAAACCCATTGAAATAATCATCGAACGAGGTGGCGATAACTAAAAAATCAGCACGAGCTAAATTATTTCGGGGGTCGGGATCATTTGCGTAAACCACCATTGCCTCCATTTCAAAACGTGTTGACTCTGTAACTTCTCGTGTCCTAACAAAAGAAATTCTTCCATTGGGAATAATCCGTTCCGTAGTCACGATATCTTCATTGATAAGATCCGCTCCAGTATTAGTATTAGTAATTACTACGGAAAGTTCAGTACCTATATCAATAGGTTCGCAGCTACGATTGATCAATATAAATTCTATTTCCGCTTCAGTTTCAAAGCAATCCACAACCGTTGGGTTAACCGTGATACTGATATCATCTTCTACATACTCTGTGGTAGAGATAAAATCATCTTCCTCATTATTACTTTCCACTTCGTCATCAGGATAATCTAAAATATAATTGAGCACCTCAAAACGATCTTCAACTACATAAATTGCATCTAACTCTACTCTAAGCGTCTCTCCTACTAGTATAGAATCTGTAATAGGAATTTCTGTAACAAATTCACCTACACCAAACCCTTCTGTGATAACGACGGTCGCATTTCTATTATCTGCATAATCAAAGGCCCCAACATTAGTCAACTCAAAATAAGTCGACACAGCCGTACCTAAACCACAATTGGTATAAAAGCCATCAGAATCTATACTGAGGTCAGTGACATCCCCCAGAAAAGTTGGCAAACCGACATATCCCCACGCGGCCATCAAGTTATCAACAGGAGCACTATCACCATCCCACCACTCTTCAGCGGCAATGAGAGAAGCTTGATAGTAGTCATTATACGTAGAGCCCGGCGTCAGATAATTTCTATTAACGTGGAATAGAAATTTTGCTGCTTCTAGCTTACCCATCCCTTGGACATTGTAAGCATCTCCGAGTTCGTTAGCACCTTGTCGACCATCTGACAGGAGTACATATAAGAGATTGCCGATAGAGCTATTGGTATGTACATCAGCACCATCCACCCAAAATTCTCCCTTATAGAGGGCAGGGTGTCCTTTTACTTTTGGATTATCCATTACACGAAAAGGCTCCACTTCATCATTCAGGATAAAGGAATTTAAATTCCAAGAGAAATTTTCTTCGTCTTCAAGAAACTCCATAACGTGGCCTATGACATCAGCAAAACTTTCATTGATGGCACCCGACTCATCAGCGTAAATCAAGTCAGAAGTAAAATCGATTATCCCATGCATGAACTCGTGTGCCACTACTTCCATCGTCGCTAAAGGGCCATTATTACAATTTCCATTGCCTATCCAAGCCGTATTGCCATTCCAAAAAGCATTGACAAAATCTTCCTGACCCCTAGCAAAAACACCTATCTTAAATGAAGCGTTCTGTCCATCTAATCCTTGCCAATCAAAGTGCTCTTGCATCGCATCATACATCTTGGTCGTACAGAAATGTGCATCCATTGCCCCTTTTAAGTAACCATCATTATCCGTATCAAAATCACGTGTTGTACTCGTAAAAAAAGAATTGTCAAAATTGATTACACCTTGCCCATCTAGGCCACGCGTCTCATCAAAAAGCACATAATTATTTGCCGCAGTAGAATCTACCAGCAGCTCTTGAGTTCCATAATAACGTGTCTCACATTGCCCCGGAACACCAAAGGTGTGAAAGAGCTCGACCTTATGGAGAATCTCACCAGTATGGGCATCTATAAAATACTGCTGCCCATCAAGAGGCTCTGCGCTGTACAAATCCAATCTATAAACCAACTTGTGGATGCCTGTTGTTCGGGTCAAGCTTTTGTCTATGATACATAGTTGAGGGCTAGGCTTCTCTTCACTCACACCAGCTCTGCTGCTATCTACTTCCCAGGGGTAGTGCTTGGAGCCCATATCTTGCTTTGCAATTGATATGGATTCTTCGGCGGTGAGGGTTGGGTCGGTTTCTATATCTAATCTAGGAGCAAATGAACCATTGGCAGAGCGGACAAGACCATCCTTTGTGTGGAGGATATAGGCCATTCCATAAACGGGTACACCTTTATAACTCTGCGTATACTTATAGTGGCTATATCCATTGAGACCAGCTGTCTCCTGCTCTAAGAGCATTTCATCATCAAGTCTTAGCCCCATCTTAGAACCGTACTCCGAGAAAAACTCAGATGGGCTAATGGCCTGATCTATTGAGGAAAGCTGTCGGTACTCTTGCGTACTAGGATACTTGATTGTCTTCTGACTATAGATAGATGGCAGAATTGCTAGTAAGAAGCAGATAGATAATAGGACTCTAGTCATATGGAGATGAAGTTTTTAGATTGATAATATCAGCATTAAGATGCCTATTAAATCTTCAATTCCCTAGAATATCTGCTTGTTTTATGTCTATTGTCGTCTTAACCTAGTCCAAGCAACATAGGACTATGATCAGACAAGCCCTCCTCACGCCAACTGTGGAGGTATTCACATTTTGTAGTAATTGAGAGTAAGCTTTGCTCTACATAAGTATGGTCGTATCGATACCCATTGCCCTGATGCGAAAACCAGGAGTATTCCTTTACTGAGCCGTGCAAATGTCTAAATGCATCACTATACCCCTGCTTATGGAGTGCTAATAGTTTATCCTCATACCAAAACGATTTTCCTACTTGATCGACACCGTTGATCCCAGAATTAAAATCACCTACAAGAATACAGGGTTTATCTCGTCGCGTATATTCCAAAAGGAAATCGAAGAGCAGGTGTTTTTTCTTATGAGGCAAGTACATCCCTACCACTGTAAAGGCATCAAACTCTGAGGCTAAGACATTATGCGGAAAGGTCTCATCGCTATGTGGAAACAAATGTTGATCACAAGGCAACTTAGAGAAGATAGCCGCACTGTTCTGCTTAGTAGGGGCAGGGGTTACGTGCTGAAATCTGTACCCAGCTTGCAACAATCCTAAGCGGATCTTTAATCCAGAGTTATTGTTTTGAAATTCGGAGAGAACGATGATCTCAGGTTTGGCCTGTGTCAAGGCACTTAAGATCTTGGAGATTCGCGTGCCACCTCCCTGCCGTATATTCCAAGATAGTATTGAGAACATCGCTTTTGACTTTATAAAAAAATGATGGTGGCTAAGTTAAACGGTAATTCCACTCAATTGGTCGATTAGATTTCTAGCGACCTTTGTTTTGTACTACTATTGAGGCACGTATTCGAATTGTGTAAAATATTAGTTGGTTGGTTAAGCTCAATTTCAGTTAGTTGAGCTTACTATAATTAGAGTATCTCAGTCCTAGCTATAAACTGAAACTCTCTGATTTGATGAGATGGTCAATGCTTATTGGCCATCTTTTTTTTATGCACCCTTAGCCTTTGCTTCGGCAATACTTTTCTTAAGTGCCGCCATAATATCCACAACTGGTGTATCTGATTCTTCCTCCCCTATCGAGACAACTTGCTTTCCATCCACTTTAGATTGGACCAACTCCTTGAGGGCATTCTTATACTTATCTTCAAAGACAATATCTTCAAATGACTTGGTCAGAGAAGTCACCAGAGTTTCTGCTAGTTGTAGTTGTGCTTCGTCTACTTCGGTCTCCATCAAATCTGGCACATTAGACATCTTTCTCAACTCCTCTGGGTAACGCAACTTATACATCAACAAGCCCCCTTTGTGCTCTGTCAATAGGACAACATCCTCCTTATCTCTTAAGCTGATCTTTCCGACACCAGCCTTCCCAGAATTCTTAAGAGTAGTCGTAAAGAGATTAAAAGTCTTAGCCGCAACCTCACCACTCGGACCTACAAAATAGACAGTCTCAAATCTTGTAGGATGGACTTCATTGATATCCACAAAAGCCTCGATATCGATAGCTTTTGACGATTTGATTTTGATCTTTTCGAAGTCTGTCTTTTCCATAATCACAAATTGATCAGGCTCATATTCGTAGCCCTTAACAATGTCACCATAGGGAACGACTTCATTACAAGACTTGCAGACTTTAGAGTAACCGATAGGGCCATTGTCTTCTTTGTGCAATTGCTTGAACTTGATAGTCTCTTTCGCATTGACAGCACTAAAAATCTGAATGGGTATCGTTACCAAAGAGAATCTTATATGTCCTTTCCAAATTGATCTCATAACAATTATAATTTATAGGTCACCTTCTACTAATCGCTGAAAAACAGGTTCTCTGTAGACACCAGATGAGGCAAGTGAGGCATATTGTACCTCGCAGATGAGCACGGGGTTCATCCACACAGAGTTTCTGTCATCATCTGTTTTTTCCTTAAAAGGCTTTATGTCAACAATATGATCTTGAAACTTATCTAACAAGAATCGCATCTTTTCTGCATCAAATCCAGTGCCGACTTTACCCATATAAGTTAAATTTCCGTTTTCCTCCTTTTTTACTAGGTGTAAAGCACCAAAAAGTGCAGATCTATCCCCTTCTCCTTTAGAATAACCCGCGATGTAGCATTCTTCTGTGCTCCTATGCTTAACCTTAAGCCAGACATCACTCCGTTGTCCGAGATGATAAGCTGCATTTTTATCCTTAGCCATTACGCCTTCTAGTTCCATTTGTTTTGTGGCTGCAAAGAGGCCCAGACCATCCTTTATTGCTTCACTAAGCTTATAAGATGTTCCTTTTCTCAAGGCAGTTCCGAGCCAGGCTTGACGCCTGTAGAGCGGCTCCTTGACTATCGACTTACCATCTATAGACAGGCAATCATATAGATAGCAAACGACAGGATATCGCTTCATAACAATATCAATAGAAGTTGCTCCCTGCGTATGCATCCGAGAGATGACATTGCTAAACATCGGTCTACCCTGCTCATCCAAGACGACAATCTCGCCATCAAAAATGCCATCTTCTACATAAAAATCTTTCCTATCCTGCAACTCTGGAAATTGTTTGGTGATATCCCGCCCACTCCTAGAGTAGATCGTCACTTTTTCAGTATCCAGATGGATTATCGTCCGGATACCATCCCACTTTATCTCATAGATGTATTTGGTATCTGTCGGAATTTCTTTGGTGACACCTGCCAGCATTGGTTTAAGTGGAAGTGCAAGCTGCTGTTCCTCTGGTTGCTTATACAACTCAATTAGCCACTGATTATCTCTAGTCCTAAATAAATTATAAGTCCTATTAAATCCTGGCGCATGCAATACGAATTTATATTTCTTATCGCTCTTTTCTATCCACGTAAAAGTTCCTTTGACCCACACCCACATAGAGCCAGCACCATATTGCCCCTTGGGGATGACACCTTCAAAGGTGAGATACTTAAGTGGATGGTCTTCAGTTCTGATCGCCATACGCTTGACACCCATAGTATGCGGGAGGCCTTTAGGTATCGCCCAGCTGAGGAGTACGCCATCTTTCTCTAATCGCAGATCATAATGGAGATTCTGAGCATCGTGTAACTGGATACAAAATTGATTGCCAGCAGACTTGACAGGCACGAGGCCTGGCTCTGGTGTACTGTCCATATCTCTTTTAGAGAGATAGGTTTTTAATTTTTCTTCTACCTCAGGAGAGACGGTAACAGCCGTACTAGACAGGCTATGGAGCGGAGTGGCTTGCGCATAAAAGTCCGCCCAGACATCGCCATTCTCTTGGAGATAGTCTTGATAATTTCTGATATGGATATCCTTAGAACTTTTGAGACTTTCTACTTGCTTCCATGTAACTGGAAAAGAAATCGGTGCACCTGCCTTACCTCTAAGACTGTAGGCCGCTACTGTCGTATGTGCCTTATGATTTCTAAAAATATCAATGAGTGTCTTTGTGCCACGCTTCTCTTTATTCATCGCTAAAGTACAGGTTGTCGGGTTCTGCTTAACAAAGAGTTTGGCGAGAGACTTGGTTGCCGTAACCATTTCTTCGTGCCCATAGTTTTTGAGTATGGGTACATAGATATGGAGGCCTTTACTGCCAGAGGTCTTTACAAAAGTGTTGTACCCTTGATTTTCGAGAAACTCTCTTAGACTAAGAGCAATCTCCTTGACAACTTCAAAGTCTCCATTGACTGGAGGATCTAGATCAAAAATAAAATGGTCAGGATGATCAGGTGCATCTGTTGTCAACTGCATAGGGTGCAGCTCGAGTGCTGCAAGATTAGCGAGCCAAGCGACTGTGGGTATGTCTTGTGCAACGAGATAATCGATGGTCTCTTCGCTGTGAGATATACCGTAGCTGTCTATCCAGTCGGGTGTCCAATCGGGTTTTGACTTGGCATAAAACTGTGTCTTTCCGATACCATCTGGATAACGTATTAATGTCAGTGGGCGGCCTTTGATGTACTTAAGTAAGTATGGTGCTACAGAGATATAATACTGAATAACCTCCGCTTTGGGCACTCCGACATCTGGGTAGATCAGCTTGTCGAGATTACTCAGTTTGAGTTTTCTGCCATTTACTTCGGTATGTACGTATTTGGTAGGCAAGCCTTAATTAGGGTTTTAGACATAATATAAGGCAAAAATGATGCTGAATGCTCAGGTACTCCGAGTCATTAAATATGAATTCTCACGGTAGAGTAGAAAAATTTATATAAATTTTCCGATTAGAGTAGAAGTTTTAATAGAATATGTACAATTTTATAAGATATTTCGATTAGAGTAGAAAAAACTATATAAATAATTCGGTTTAAATAGGCGTTTTTATGATTTCTAGAAAAATAAGTGCATTCATCAACAAGAGATTGGGCGACCGGAAAGTCCTCATTCTCTTGGGACCAAGACAAGTCGGAAAAACCACTCTCCTCAAAGATCTGACTGCAGACCAGCCACACCTGTGGCTCAATGGTGATGACCCCGATACAAGACAACAACTTAGCAATCAGAGTACAGCCGCTCTTAGAAAACTAGTTGGCGACAACAAATTGATCGTCATAGATGAAGCGCAGCGGATTACCAACATAGGCCTGACGCTTAAGCAAATACATGATAACATTGATGGCATTAAAGTCATCGCCACAGGCTCCTCGGCACTGGACTTGGCCAATGAAGTCAACGAGCCCCTCACAGGTAGAAAGTGGGAGTATCTACTCTACCCCATCAGCGCGGCAGAAATGGTACAGCACACTAGCGAGCTGGAAGAAAAAAGAGTGCTCCATCATAGATTGATCTACGGTATGTATCCTGATGTTATCAACAACCCAGGAGACGAAAAAGCCCTCTTGAGCCAATTAGCTGACAGCTATCTATACAAGGATCTATTGACTTGGGGGGATATTAAAAAACCACAGAAACTAGAAACACTAACTCAAGCTCTAGCTTTTCAGATGGGCAATGAAGTATCTTATAATGAACTCGGGCAACTGACGGGCCTTAATAGTGAAACAGTAGAGCGCTACATCCACTTACTAGAAAAAGCCTTTGTCATATTTAGACTCCCTTCCCTCTCAAGGAACCTGAGAAACGAACTCAAAAAGAGAAAAAAAATCTATTTCTATGACAACGGTATTCGCAATGCCATTATTAAAAATTGGAAACCTGTAGGGTTGAGAAATGATATCGGCCAGCTCTGGGAAAACTATCTCATCGTCGAACGCATAAAACAAAAGTCTTACACAGAAGTAACCTCCAATGATTTTTTCTGGCGTACCCATGCACACCAAGAGATCGACTTTATCGAAGAGAGAGATGGCATACTACACGCCTATGAATTCAAATGGAATCCTAACCGCAAAGTCAAATGGAGTAAAACATTTACGAGAGCTTATCCTGATCATCGCCTTATGGCTGTGCATCAAGAGAACTACTTAGATTTTATTTATGACCGTTAGGCGTGGAGGGCAGAGGCTTCTACTTTTTTGGCTATCCACTCATACGTCTTTTGCATACCTGCTCTAAGGGGTTCTGATGGTGCCCATCCCATCTTGGATGCGTAGAGCTTGTTATCCGAATTTCTACCTCTTACACCTACAGGACATTTGAATCCATACTTGGCTTCAAAGTCTGAGCCTTCAAGATTCTGTATAGCAACAGTTTTTCCAGAAATATCTATAGCCATCTGCGCCAATTGATTGATGGTAACCATTTCCTCAGAGCCAATATTAACAGGTCCCATAAATTCTTCTTGTCGCATAAATCTGATCACAGCCTCGAGACAATCGTCGATATAGAGAAAAGATCTAGTCTGCAAGCCATCTCCCCACACCTCAACTTTATCCGAAGGGTCAGACTCGGCTACCTTGCGGCACATTGCTGCAGGAGCTTTTTCTTTACCTCCTTCCCACGTACCCATAGGACCAAATATATTATGAAACCGTGCTACTCGTACATCCAGCTTGTAATTCCGATTAAAGGCGAGATACAACCGCTCACTAAAAAGTTTTTCCCAACCGTACTCAGAGTCTGGGTTAGCAGGATACGCTGAAGATTCTTCACAATTAGGATTATCTGGATCCAATTGGTTGTGCTCAGGATACATACAGGCCGAAGAAGAATAAAATATTCTTTTTACACCTTTTAGTGAAGCTTCGTGAGCAACATTGAGATTGATAAGCGCCGAGTTATGCATCACATTGGCGTCATTATCTCCTGTAAAGATATAACCGGCGCCTCCCATATCAGCTGCTAACTGATAGACCTCATCAAAGCCGTTACTCTTATCCCCTTCTTTCTGGTCTGGCGTCGCCATTATCTTAGCAACTAGCGTAGGGTTTCTTAAGTCCCCTTCTACATATTCATGACAGATATCATCGTGATTCCAAAATTCATGCTGAGGCTTTACATC
>CALBWK010000213.1 GCA_937969415.1 uncultured Saprospiraceae bacterium
GTATTGTTTGTCGATGAAGCCTATGCACTAAGCAACTTTGGTGGCTTACAAGGGGATTATGGCAATGAAGCCATACAGACTATCCTCAAGCGTATGGAAGATGACAGAGGAGAGTTCTTTGTGTTTGCTGCTGGCTACCCAGACAATATGGAAGTCTTTTTGAAAGCCAATCCAGGGTTAAGATCAAGATTTGATAAAGTGCTAAAATTTGAAGATTATAGTCCCCAAGAACTGATGTCAATTGCAGTCTCTATGATCAAACAAAATGGATATCATATACTAACGCCAGCCAAAGACTACTTATTCGAGCAATTGATAGAATTACATCAGACAAGGAATAAATACTTTGGTAATGCAAGAGAAGTGCGAAAGATAGTGCTTGACATAATTAAGAACCAAAATTTGCGTCTTGCACAAGTCAATGGCCAAGCCAATGAGAATGATATCATTATCGATGATCTACAGCAAATATCAGCACATAGCGATTCAGATCTTTTCTCTTCACGCGAGGGCATAGGTTTCAAGAGGTAACTAAGTAGTTTTAAAACCTAAGCTTAAGCTTTCCCCAGAACTGTCTGCCTAGGATGGGGTAGCCAAGCCACTCAGTTGCATAATCTACTTCGGAATCAATATTTACCGTCTCGTTATCTTGTAATAGATTGACGCCTCTAAAAGAAATATCAATATGATCATTGATCCTATATTTGATTCCTAGACCTAAGTCCAGGTAAGTAGATAAGACGACTAGCTCTTGAACAGGTATTAAACCAAAGTTATTTATAGCGCTGTGTGTTCTTTTTCCAATTAAATTTAAATCTTGACTAAAAGTTAATTTACTCTTTAAGAGCTTTTGTTCTCCAGTAAGTGACAAGGTTGAACTCGGTTTATTAAATAAGCCTAAGCTATCTGTCAAGAATATATTGTGATTGTATTGTAGATTAAAACTTAAGTTCTCTTTGTTAGACCAGCTTACAGAAGGTGATATTCGAAACTCCTCTCTATCAAGATAAATCAAATTATATCTGCCAGATAAGCTAAGAGGTGAAGTAATAAAGTCTTGGGAAGTAGCAGAAGGATTAAAATCATTTACATAGGTACGATAAGCGAGATTGAGTCCAAATGTAAAGTTCAAGTAATCAGCACTTGGATTAATATTATAGCTTCTCACATAACTTGCGGAATAATCAGCTACAGCACTTATCATATATGGTACATCATCAACTAGGTTGTACATAGAGTTTCTTCTATACTCAGATTCAGTATATATTCTGAGATCTAAAATAGAAATGACTCGATCCATTGACAGATCAATAATCGGGAAGAAAAATGTAGATACATCGTTTGTGATATACTCTAAACCTACCTTCGCATTAAAATTTTGCCCTCTAAATCTAACATTTGGTTGCAAGATTAAATCTACAAAGCTTGTAGAGTCAAGAACCGATAGAGAATCATTGACAGCTGTACGGACAAATGAAACAGGTAGCTCTGCAGTAATTGTTTCTGTAACTTGTTTTATTAGATTTAATTTCCCAGTGAAGGAGTTATCTTTAAAATTATCCAAACTATAGAATCCCGAGTGATAACCGGCTCCCAATCTAACCGCAAATCCATTATCCTCAAAGACATTGTGATCAAAAGTAAAATCACCACCTAATTTTCTGACATTTAGATCAGTAGAGTCAGAGACCAATACATTTCTATTATTGAAATCATAATCTCCCTCAAGCCTAATTTTAGTCTGTTCTCCTAAGTGGTAACCCAAGTATAAACTGGATTGTATATCTCGATATGCACTATTAAATTGCCCATTAAGTGTTTCTATAGACTTACTACTCTCTGCAGAGAAATGATCTATTCTAAAACCTGCATCTATCCAATCTTCAATGTAATAGTGATAGGCTGCTCCAGCAGGTAGAGTCTTATGTGCTCCATAGCCACCATACACGTAACCATTCAACATCTTCTTTCTCACCTCCGTACTGCCTTTAAAGCCTATAGGTCTAATCTCTGGATCAGGTCTCTCGAAGTCTATAATCTTTTCACCAGTAAGATTATAGTTGAAACTCAAAGGTGCTTTGGAGGTTTCTTCTTTTTGAAAGGGAATTTCCTTTCTGTTGGATTGTAAGATAGAAGCCTGATAGCGTTTGACAACTTCTACTTTTTCTGAAGCAATACTGGTGGAATCTTGCTGTGCTGCTAACGTACAAGAAACTACAAGAAACAAGAATAGGTATACGTTTCGCATCTTAGTTTTGTTTAGGGTCTGTTTCGATAAACTCAAGAGAGCTAGATTCTTTGACTCTGCTTTCACTTTCTATCAACTTGTTTAGTTCTTCTAGTTTTTGTTGAGCTTGAGTGTTGATATCAACATTGTCTTTGAAGTTTTCTATGACTGACTCATAGGCTGCCGAGGAATTTAAGTAATCAGATTTCTCCCTGTAGATGTCCCCAATAAGAATTAGACTTCTTGCTACCCATATTGGGTAGTTCACAGCTCTACGTGTCGTTTCAAATGCTTGAGCTTCAGCATTGTCATATTGTTGTCTATCATAAAATATCTTTGATACAAGATAGCTGGCTTCTGACGCTTGATTGTTTTTTACAAGTTTGCCGACTTCATTATAGGCAGGTATCGCTTTATCAAGGAGGCCTTGTTTTTGATATGTCTTTCCTGAGTAAAAGTAAGCTGTTCCTTTACTCTCGTCGGTAGCTTTTTTGTTTTCTATTAGAAGTGGTGCATACTTTAATACCCCTGTATCATTTTGCGAAATGAAAGCACAATTAAGTGCAGCCTCAACATATTCCAATGAATTATTACCACTCTTGGTCATATACTCATCATAGTATTGATAGGCTTTTGGGAAATCTTGTTCGTGATTATAGCTAATGAGTGCTGCCTTCTTAAGAGCAAAATCATAATATTCACTTCCTTTTGATTTAAGTACTTCTTCATAATTTTCTAGCCCTCTGCCGTAGGATTTTAGTAGGACGTAAGATTCAGCTTCAAAGTAATAAGCATCATCTATGAAGAAGCCATCTTTGTATTTCTTTTGATAAGAATCGAAGAGTGAAATTGCAGTCTCATAAGTACCATCTTTGTATGCTTCATATCCTGTTTTGAAGGCTATAGAATCCTTAGTGATATCTTCATACTTAAAACCAATTTCATTTTCTAAAAAACTAAAATAGGCGTCAGGATTATTTAATTCATTGAGATAGATTTCTTCGATAGCTACAAGTGCTTCTCTTTGGTCTTCATTGTTCTCACTAGTCTTTAGACCTTTTTCGTAAGCTACTAAGGCAGCTTCCATATCTCCTTGGTTATAACTAATTAATCCTCTACGCATCCAAGATTTGGGTGCATACTCTGAGTTAGGGTAGATTTCTGTTATCGACTCAAAGACTTTATAGGCTTCGTTGTTTTTTTGGAGCAGTACAAAAGATTCCCCAATTTCAAAGAATGCATCGTCACGATAAGATGATTTTGGATAGTCCTTGATCAGTGTTTCTAATGTAGTTAACTTGTCATAAGGTCGTCCATTGACGCCATAGATCAGTGCCTTTTGATAGGTAATATAATCTGCATCATCAGCGTCATTTTGTATTGCTAGATCATAATACTTTAGCGATGTTTCATAATTATTATCTACCAACTCAAGATCTGCTAATCTTGTTACTGCATCATTGAATAAGGCTCCGTCCTCAGCGGAGGGAGTGAAATCTCTAATAGAAGTTTCTAAATAGTTTTTACTATCATCAAATCGCTCAGCCTTTATCGCTTGATAGGCTAAGAGATAATTACTCTGAAACCCATACTTCTTATCACCAGATTCTAAGTACTTATTGATGTATTTGGCACTTTCAGTATATGAGCCTTCTTGATCTAAGAGATAACCTGTCCAAAAATTGGCTTGATTACTCAGCTGTTGATTTCCAGGCGTATCTGCTGCAACTTTTAGATGTATTAATGCATCTCTTTCTTCCCCATTCTCTAATAATTGCAGACCATAATCATAACTTAGATTCTGATATGCCTTAATTAGTTCTGGTGTCTTTTGTGGCAAATTCTCTATTGTAGTTAATGCTACTGCGTGATCAGAGGATCTGACGAGAATATCCGATAAGAGTTGTTGTCCTTCTTGATAATAAGGATCAGATTGTTTTAACTCTGAGAGCCCTGTTATAGCTGTTCTTTCTTCGCCAAGGTCTGCAGCTAATTTATAATATAGGTAATTCGATTCAGATTGTATGTCCTCATAGTAGGACAATTTTGAGCTCTGCTTAAACGCTGATCTAGCCTCTTGTTTGTTTCCATTGCTGATCGAAATCGAACCTAGCAAGTAATTAGCCATCTGACCTATTTCAGAATCTTGATGAGCTAGTTGTTTGAGATAACCGACGGATTTCATTTTATCTCCGTGCTTATAATGCAAGTAACCTAATTGATAGAATTCATTTTCGGTCAGCTTTTGTGTTTCACTTGCATAGGCATCAAGGTAGTCCAAAGCTTTTCGCTCATTATTCTTAGCGAGATAAGAAAGTCCTAGCATCTTATTAATCTGCGCTTTGTTTTTCAGCCGAGGTTGACTCAGCTTGTTTTCACAATACTGAATAACTTCATCGTAGCGTTGATCCTTGAAGTAGATCTGCGTGAGGTAGTAGGGGATCAGTTCTTTGTAGCGAGCCTCATTTTCAACTTTCTCAAATGACTTTACGGCTTCTTCAACCTTATTGAGATAGTACTTGTTAATGCCGGAGTAGTAGTAACCATCTTTTGTATAGCTACCTTGTCTGCTGGTCACCTTATCGAAGTATTTTTCTGAAGACTGGAAGTCTTTATCTAATAAGGCGATATAACCGAGTTTAAAATTGACACTTTGATCATTATTGTCCTCCAAGTAGGTATGATCAATCTCTGAGTAGAATTTACGGGCGAGCTTAAACTCTTTTCTATCGAAGTACTTATTACCGATAGAAAGTCTGATATCATTCTTTTCGGAGTCGTCGTTTGTCCGAGCTATTGATTCTAATAGAAGGTCTATGGACCTTGTTTCATCTAATTCAAAGGAACTTCTAGAGTAGAGCAGAATTTCCTCATCTAACGCTTCCATCTGCGAGGTTTCAGCGAGTACTATCCCAAATAGACCTTCCTCAAAGTTTTCTGAGGATGTAGGGTAGTAAAATTGTTGAGTGGCAAGTGCAATGCTTTCTTGAGAATTGATATAACTCACTGATAATGTGCAGATTATCAATAACAATAGCAATTTGGGGGTATTATGAAGCATATGCAGAGTTTTAGTCAATATCCAAACGCAAACATATTAATAAAAATTATGATATGAACGACCGATCTCAGCCTCTAGCTGAGAATAGACAGGGTAAATCCCTGTCTATAGGGGGTGAACCGATTCATCAGAATCGGCGCATAGGACAGCTGATAATTTGACTTGGCATTTATGTAGAGGAAAAATCGTAGAATCACCAAGTAGGCTGGCTAAGAACAGACAGGGTAAATCCCTGTCTATAGCGAGTGAACTGATTCATCAGAATCGGCGCATAGGACAGCTGAAAATCTGACTTGGCATTTATGTAGAGGAAAAATCGTAGAATCAGCAAGTAGGCTGGCTGAGAATAGACAGGGTAAATCTCTGCTATAGGGAGTGAACCGATTCATCAGAATCAGCGCATAGGAAGAAGGTCTGAATTAGGATTTATAGGATTTGTGGATTAATGAGATTTTAGAAAGACATTAATAGTCCATTCATAAGGAGCTGAAAATAGAAAGGCTGATCAATTAAGATGAGTCCATCTAGAATTCAAGTAAATGATTTCAAATCACAATCGTATCATCTTCTTCGTAGAAATTTTGCCCTCTACCTCTATCTGTAAAAAATACAATCCTGCCTCAAGCTGTTCCGTCTTAAATACTGCAGCATTCGTACCCTGCATTACAACTCGACCATTGCCATCGAGTAATCTTACTTGATAATTTGAAAGGTCAGTATCTATATGTATCTCTGAGATGAATGGATTAGGATAGATAGAAACTTCAAAACCTAACGCATCGTCAACACTGTCTGTGAAGTCGCAGCCAGGATGAGGTACATTGAAATTTCCTCTGTCATAACTCAAAGTGTCGTCTTCATAACAGACAAAACCTCCATTGCATCCATCAGCTAAAGTAAAAAAGTAAACTCCAGCGAATCCTTCTGATAAACTTCCTATGCCTTCCATAATGATATGATAAGGCAAAAAGTAATCTTCATTTGCTGACATTAAGTGTAACACTCTTCGATTAATCCCTCCGATAGATTCAGTTGTAACGCTATCAACCTTTACTTGAATACGGTGCAGTGTAGTATCGAATGGAAGCGACTGAAAACCAGACAGCAAGCCTCGTCCTACAGGATCATAACTCACAATTGTATCACCAACTTGTGCTCCGAAATCGAATAGTAACAGAAATGCTGTATCCTGCTGAAAATAGATCTTATCCTGATCTTGGAATACTATTAAGCTATCCCCTGAGTAACTAAAATTAGGTGAGCCTCCTGTAGAACCATATGCTCTGACTATAGAACAATCTTTTCCATCAATAACAATTTCCTCATCTACTCTGTATTGGATATGATTGCCACTACAAATATTGGTTAGCGGATCAAGATCAGACTTCATCTCATAATTCCACACCGCATTGAGAGGAGCAAAAGTTTTCTGAGTGTAAGCACATAAGGGTAATAGAATAAGGAGAATGATAAGTTGTTTCATTATTAATGTATTTAAACGCAAAATCGAAGTTGTATAACCAATATTAATTTTCTAAGAGATCTATATAGTTAACCTATATCTTAATTGTTTTCCGATTATAAATCTTTTCATCGATTATCATCTGTAAAACATACACACCTGAGTCAAGCTGTTCTGTTTTGAGTAATGTGGCATTATCACCCTGCATTACAACCCGACCATTGCCATCGAGTAATCTTACTTGATAATTTGAAAGGTCAGTATCTATATGTATCTCTGAGACGAATGGATTAGGATATATCTCAATTTCAGTATCGAAGTCATCATCCACAGTATCTACAATTTCACAGCCAGGGTGGATGTTATTATCGATCCGTGCTTGATAATATAATGAATCGTTCCGATAGCAAGCAAAGTAGCCATCACAACCACTTGCTACTGTATTAATGAAAAAGCCTGAAAATCCCTCATTGACGCAACCAATACCATCCATTACTTTAAAGTGACGTATGAATACACCCATAATTGGTGAGGTACTCTCAAATGTCAAAACTCGTCTGTCCTCTCCAGCAACCAATCGTGTTGTAACATCTGTAACGACCATCTCAAATTGAATCAGTGTTGTATCACTGCGAGGAGACAGAAAACCTGAAAACAAGCCTCGACCAACAGGATCATATATAATTATGGTATCGCCCAACTGTGCCCCAAAATCAAATAGTAGCAGGAAGGCTGTATCCTGCAGAAAATAGATTTTATCTTGATCTTGAAAAACAATAAGGCTATCGAAGCCAAATGAATTACCTGTTCTTATTAAAGAACAGTCCTTACCATGTACAATAAGTTCATCAACAACTCTGTACCGAATGTGGTTTCCACTACAGCCATTGGTAGAAGGGACGAATTCGGACTTCATCTCATAATTCCATACCGCACCGAGCGGAGCAAAAGTCTTCTGAGAATAACCAAAGAAGGGAAGTAACAAAAGAAAAATAGCAAGTTGTTTCATCTATGATCTGTTTTATTAACAAATTACAAAAATGAAACAACTTGCTACTTAGTGAACTTGTGCCGTCACGACATAAGTTTGTAACTCCAATAGAATTCTATACTTTTTCGTGGTGGGCATTAAGTAATTTCAATGACCGCAAGTAATGTGTATCGAAACTGATTTTCCTTATTTGATTTAGCTTGTAATCATAGATATACTCTGACTCGTACTTGCCATTAGCTTTTAGGAAGTGCAAGCCAAGGACATTTTCTTTGATGTCTTCTACTTTTCCAATCTCTATAGACTCTTCTACTTTATCTTGGAAGGCAAAAATATCATGGCGTTTTTCTATCCATTTCAGCATAGACTCCACTTTGCCAAATCTAAAACCTGTAAGTGCAGGTTTATGCTTATTGAGTTCTAAGACCAATGCAACCTGCTTTTCCCACTTCTTAGATCGCCTCTTTTTGACAAACTCTTTTTTCAATAAAGTATAACCGTCAACCTGATAGTCACCCTCTATTTCTTGGATAAGAATCCAGTCGTCATTTTCTTTGATGACCACTCCCATCAACTCTTCATCCCAAGATTTAATTTTGTATGTTTCAACTAGCATCGTCGTTATGATTTTTTGTAAGCTAAAATTGTTTTCTCTATGATATCGCAGCAAGCGTGAATCTGTTCTTCAGTTATAACTAGTGGTGGTGCAAATCTTATGATATTGCCGTGTGTCGGCTTAGCTAAAAGACCATTTTCTTTCATCGCTACACACAGATTCCACGCAGTCTTGGACTCTTCACTATCATTGATAACTATGGCATTGAGCAGGCCTTTGCCTCTCACTAGATTGACCAAGTCTGACTTATCTGCCAGGGCCTGCATCCTTTCTCTAAATACTATCCCAAGTTTCTCAGCATTCTCTGCCAGCTTCTCATTCTGCACCACTTCTAGAGCCGCCATCGCTACCTTACAAGCCAATGGATTCCCACCAAATGTAGATCCGTGTTCACCTGGCTTAATCGTCAACATAATATCATCATCTGCCAACACAGCGGAAACTGGGAATACACCTCCTGATAAGGCCTTACCCAAAATGAGAATATCAGGCCTTACCTCAGGGTTATGTTGGCAAGAGAACTCACAAGTACAATTACCACAAGTTGCCAAGAGCTTACCTGTACGAGCAATACCCGTCTGTACTTCATCGGCTATAAATAAAGCATTGTACTTTTCGCAGAGTGCTTTGGCTCCTGCCAAGTAACCGTCTGCTGGCACTTTTACACCTGCCTCTCCTTGTATGGGCTCTACTATAAATCCTGCAACATTCGTATCATTAAGTGCTGTTTCTAATGCTTCTAAGTCATCATATGGGATTACTTCTATGCCCGGCATATAGGGGCCAAATCCTTTGGTGCTATCCGGATCTACAGAGGCAGATATGACAGCGAGTGTTCTTCCATGAAAGTTACCAGAAGCAAAAATGATCTTGGCCTTATAGCGTTCGACACCTTTGACCTTGTAAGCCCATTTTCTTGCTAGCTTAAGCGCTGTCTCTACAGCCTCTACACCGGAGTTAATTGGTAGAACCTTATCATACTTAAAGAACTCAGTAACATACTTCTCATATGGACCTAATTGGTCATTATAAAAGGCTCTTGATGTCAGAGTTAGGGTTTCAGCTTGTGAGGTTAGCGCTTGGATTATATGAGGATGACAATGACCTTGGTTCACAGCAGAATAGGCACTTAGAAAATCATAATATTTCTTGCCTTCAGGATCCCATACAAACACCCCTTCTCCCTTAGAGAGTACTACTGGAAGCGGATGATAATTATGGGCTCCATACTTATCCTCCATTTGCATCAGTTCCTTTGATGACTTCGTTGCTAGTTCTGACATATCTCTTTATTTAGACTTAGAAATTTTCTTTAGTTCTTTATGGATGGCCGTGATCTGCTTTTCAAGATCTGTGTCGCCATCATTAGTGATGACGAAATTAGCTAATGCTATCTTCTTTTTGTCAGGCAGCTGCTGATTGATTCTTGACAAGACTTGCTTTCTAGAAGAATTATCCCTTTTCATAACTCTTTTGATCCGCAAGTCCATAGGTGCTGTCACCACGATTACCTGATCAAAGTGCACATTTAGGCCATTTTCGTAGATAATCGCTGACTCTTCAAGGACGTAAGCCGATTTTTGTCTTTTAGACCAAAACACAAAATCCTCTTTAACTGCGGGGTGTACAAGATCATTCATAGCTTGTAGAAGTCCTTTCGACTTAAATATCTGACTGGCCACATAAGGTCTATTAAGTCTGCCATTGGTATGGTATGCAGACCTGCCGAGAAGGTCCTTAATAGCACTCTTAAGTAGCTTATCTCTGTTCATCAAGCGCTTGGCTTCCTTATCAGCAAAATATACAGGAATACCTAGTTTCTGGAAATGGCGAGCAACAAAGGTCTTACCCGATCCTATTCCTCCTGTTAAACCTACTTTAAGCAAATCAGTACTTTTGGCAAAAATAGCACATTCGTATGGTCGTTACCACAGAACTGAGTCTCTATCCACTAACTAAGGATTACGAGGGCCCAATAATCGCTTTTATCAAGAAACTGAAGGAAGTCGCTGATTTAGAGGTGCATACACATAGTATGAGCACTTATGTGAAAGGGGAGAGCCAAGATGTGTTTGCAGCAGTAGAGGCTGCCTTGGCCAGTTGCGATGGAACTGTTTCTTTGGTAATGAAAACCATCAACAGGGATTTGCCAGTGGAGGGTGGGTTCTTGGAGTTTTGAAATTGAGCAGATAACCTTAGCTTTTGAAGAACTTTAGAGTTTTGATTATCTTATTGTCAGAAGAAATCTCCAAAAAGTATACTCCAGTTTCTAGAGGCGGGAGTCTGTCATAAAAATATATCGTCTTATCTAGAGGCAAGATGCCCTCTCTTAAGTTCTCAATATATATTCCGTTTGGATATAATAGCTTCACGCTATACTGAGAGCCTGAGGGTAAATCTATTTCTATGATAAAATCTTCTATGACTGGGTTTGGCCAAATGCAGGTTTCGGCCTCAATCATATCGGTTTCGGTGTCCTCAGAGACAAAATTCGCTTGTATCGACATTTCCTCTGACATATCTACCAAAATGGAGGTTTTCGCAGAATTCAAATCACCAGACCAATGTGAAAATTTATAGCCCGACTTAGCCTGTGCTTCAAGCTTAAATGGTATAGACTCGAAATAATCACCATTCCATTCCGAGTCAGTAATCAACAATCTATTATTAATCATCACTGATCCATACGCTGTTTCATCAATGCTTAGATGGAGAGTATGATAGTGAGGTATATCTAGTTCTGATAGGATATGATTCTTAGCAAAAGGTGCTCTCAGGTTTGTATAATTGGTTATCCTCTGTATATGGGTGTCCCAATTCATAATATCACCTCCCCATCGAGAAAAATGTTTAGGCATTTCCGTTTCAAGTATGTCAGTGAGAAAGCCTAAGTGTTGATTGATATTATCCGGTAAGAAACGGGAATTTAATTCATCAGCATACCTATTGACGAATAAAATTTTAAACTCTTCATTCTGTAGAAGTTTTCTTAAAA
>CALBWK010000214.1 GCA_937969415.1 uncultured Saprospiraceae bacterium
GGTATGCTTTATAAAAAGATGAAATAACCCTGATTTCGGTAATTCAGGAATTGCGTCGAGTACTAGCTTCGTTATAATATGAAAACCTCTCTCAAAAGGAGGTAATAAAAGTGGATAAGAGGCTACCACTAGATCTAGTAATTGCCTCTAGTAATCTTAGGACATTGTATCTGCCCAAAATAGCGCATCAAGCCTATGGTTAAGAAAAAGACTTTGTCATTGGCTTCGCTGTTGCCACGCTGTGTACCAGGTGCTCCAAATCCATCAACAGTGGATGGATTAGATAAGGCTGCACCTATGGCTGAGCTGGGAGCACTACCAGGATATAAGCCACTCACATCATCGATATAATCTGAGGCCGAGTTACGACCACTTAGGTTGATATTGAAACTCCAATCTCGATTGTAATCCCACTTGAAGCCCATACCATAAAACCAGGTCCCTGTCGCCAGTCCATAATCGACACCTTCTGTCATCAATTCTCTAAGGGAATGTGATTGACCTTGAAAGTCCGCGACAGGATTATAACTCAGTATAGAAAATCCTGTAAAAATATAGGGTGTATAATACTGATCGTCACTCCCATGTAGATAGGGGAAAAAATTAAATTCTATACTAGCATTGAAATCCAATACATTGGATCTGAAATTGAGATTTCTATCTAATTGGAATTGATTGTTAGAGTCTGCATCAGTACCACTTATGCGGGCATAATCTACACCTCCACCCACGCTGACTCTTTCATTGAAATTTCTCCGCATCTTGAAGCCGAGCGCTATTCCAGGGTCTGTAATAGAAAAGTCAGGATTAAGATCACCAAAATAATGAGCAAGCCCGATGTGTCCACCTATCTCGACACCCTTTTGTGCACCTATCTCTAGCGTACAAAAACTAAGTAAAACCGCAAAAAAATAATGGTATATGCTCATTTATCCTATCAGCCAAAGAAACGTCTGAAACACTCTTTTTTGTATAAAGATGGCTGACTTAAACAGTTATTTTACCTTTTAGCCACCATCCGAACCACAAAAGTAATAAGGATATAAGAATTAATGGCAAGCGCCAAGCACTTACTGACTCTGAGGTAGCCTCAACAGTCTCCTCAAGGACTTGGATTTTGATAGGGTCAGTGGTGTATTTGACGCCATAGACATCATCAACATACTTCGCTACAAGCGTATAATGGCCTCCAACTAAAGTTTCAAATAGGTACTCACCACTATTGCTCCATTCAGAACTGTTTTCTCCTTCATAATTAAGATGATAGGAGTATTTAGCTTTATTATCGTAATAGTTAGTCGAGGCAAAGTTGAGCTTAAGCGGTAGGTCCTTTTTCATTACTTTAAATACACCATCTTCTCTAACTAGTTGCCTACCCCCTTCTGTAGTCGCATAGACTAAGTCCATTTGGTCCATAATGCTTGAAATCGAACCATTGAGATCTACATCTATAAGGTTATTATTACTTGCTATGACAAGTTTATCACCACTGACGTTATATAGTCTAGCTTGTTCCATTTTCTGATGAAGCGGCAGAACTCTAGTTATAATTTTCTCACCATTAAGGGCTTTTCCTTTATCGAGTGCCACTAAGGATCTAGGCGTAAGCAGCCATATATCATCTTGCTTTTCTGCGATATCTAAGATCGTTACCGGTGCCATATTAATCATCGATACGAGGTTATTCTCCATATCTATTACTACAAGTCCCTTATGTGTAAACGTGACAAGTCGCCCATAGGAAGCAAACTGATTTTGCGAAAAGGGATATCCTTCGCGATGATGGGCTGGCAATACTGTTTCTAAACGACTTTTTGTCAATGAATAAATTGCATTTTCACTGAATACATAATCTCTACTATCTGAGATTTGCTTATAAAAAACCTCTTTATCCACATTAATCATTGTGTAGCCTATCTTATCCTTTCTGTACAATCCATCCGTTGTCAAATGAAATTCTTGGCCATCAGCATAGCTTACATCTAACAGATTGGTTTTTTCACTTTTGATTCGCTTGAGTACTTGGGCACTATCTGAGGCTATTACAAGACCTTGTCCATTAGAGAATAGCAGCTTTACCTTGTTATCTTCAGTGACAATATGTTCTGGTGCTTTCTTTCCTTTATGTTTTTCCCATATTTGTTTTTCGGGATTGTAACCATATACTGAAGTACCATCGGAGTAGTACCTGTTGTTTCTTACCTCATAATATTTTACTGGAGATTCCTGCTTTTCATTTACAAGCGCTTGTTGGCTGTAGGCCTGTTGTGGCAAGATATGTATAGACTCTTCAGATAAAACCATCAAGCTCTTATCCTCTCTTACAGTCATCTTTAGCAAGTTTTCGTAATCAGAAACTGGCAAGGATATTTTCTCGGACTTTAGTTCTGGTGAAATTTTAATAAGAGCATCTTTGGTAAGGCAGTAAATGATATCTCCATCTACAACAATCTGTTCTACAGCTTCTTGTGTATATTCTGATAAATCAAGTTGAAATTCACCTATTGAAGAAATACCACCATAATGCCCAACATAAACACCTGTACTACCATTCCGACAAAGAGTTGTACAGGCATCACTTAACAAGCCAGTACTTTGACGATACTCTTTAATTAAAATCTCTGACTGGCCCATTGGCTTTTCGAAACTTACCAACCCGTGATCTGCTGTTGCCAACCATACGACCTGCTGGTAGACAAATCCATCCGTATAAGTATAGTCTTCAGGATTATATTGGTGAAAGAACTTGAATGCTAAATGGTGTTCCTCCTTAGTTTTGAAATATATTTTATCTGAAATTTTCCAGCTATCTCCATTAGCGAACTTCAGATAAATTCCCTTTTTGACCCGGTCGAGTATATCTAAATGCCCATCCTTACTCAAGTGCGCCATATACCCATTATCTAGAGGGTATAGAATAGGCTGATCATAGCCACATTGTATTCTGTTCTCTAACAGTGTAGAATCAAGAGCCGTGATTAACAATGCTTCTTTCTGATTCAGGATATAGCTCCCCTGTGTTGTCACTAATACCGTCTGGCCACTATCTGTAATATAAAAATCCAAGTAATGACCATCTACTACAGGTTGGAAGCTAATCGATTGCCCTACGACTATACTGAATTGCAAGCTAGCGCCCACAAAAACAATCAGTGTGTACAGGAAAAGGCAAATCCGAGTCATCCTTACTTACAAATCAAAGAATATACCAAGTCACCTTATAAATTAAGTAGCGTAAAGTAGATGTCGTTTGTGATTAATTATGGAAGATCGATGTATCTGAGAGCAAACTTTGGAAAAGGTTAAAGAATCCTCTTTCAAAAGCGCTTGGTTATAGCTCTCTAGGCTATCTGGATCCGAAATTTCATCTAGAGCAAGTCCATCGTAGAGATGAAAATTAGCTTATGTCAGCTTTAAAATCTAAGGTCTTCAATATGGACGCCTTCATATTGAGAAGAATCAAAAGTGAAGGTGCTCTTATTGGCCTCATAAGCCTCTACCCCCGAGATGGTTAATGTATGTCGAGAACCGTCTTTCATAAATATCTTGAGGTGATGAACTTGATTGGTTTTACTGAATACTGCCAATCGCATTTTAGCATAATCTGCAAAGTCATCTGTAGGCTTACACTCGATATAAGTTACATCCTGGTCATCCTCTTTTCCATACTGCGTGATGGCAAAAATCAGTTGATCAGACTCATCCAACTTAAAAATATCAGATGGAGACATAAAGTCTTCTGATGTCTCAAAGTCCGCATCATTAATCTGAACCTCATTAAGTTCTTCTATATACATCCAAACTTGTTCTGTATCAGAAATAATCTTTCTACCCTGCATCTCCAATACAAACTTCTCACCGGACTGAATGAGCATCCCTGGCTGGGTCTCCTTAGCTTGTCCAGGAAACTCCATTTCAAGTGCAAAATCAATCTTCTTTGCGGAGTCCGTCAGATAATTTTTCTTAATTGTCTTGAGTAGGGCTAGTGCATCTGGATCAGATTGCTCTGCGACATCTTGCGCTTGTGCCGTAAAAATCAAACTGCTACATAATAGGAAGAGTAAGTAGTGTCGCATAGTCAGAAGTTTAGTGTAATAACCAGATATTGTTATAACAAGTGAGTTGCCGAAATGTTAATCATTTCTCATTGAGATAGTAATCTGCAAAAGTAGGGAAGGCAGCACTGCCTATATGGCTAAAACAACTTGAGTCTAAGGCATCCATTTTGTAGGCTTTAACAAATTTGCCTAGGAATAGAGTTAACAGATCAAAGTCCATATTTCTTGAATTGGGCTTAGGAAAATAGACAAGGTGCTTAATTGTACCATCTGCATTCCAAAATACATTTAACCAGATCTTGATGCCCTTAATATCAAATTCTGAGCGCTCAGCATATTGCTCCATATCACTGAGCATCAACATCCAAGTTCTATAAGCCAAATCCATAGAGTCATTGCACACCGTAAGTAATGGATTGCTACATTCTGAGACAAGGGATTCATAGGCCTCCTCGTTCTGACCGATTTGAAATACCGCAGGTAAGGAATCTATAGCTACAGCACTATCTGATAAGTGGCTGTTACTGGCCATTACTGAGCCAGACGAAAGCGCAATAAGGGCTAAGCCATTGAGGATTGATATGATGAAAGAAGGGATTTTCAAACTTTAACTTCTGGGTTTAAATATATGAAATTAACGAGCAGTATGACTTTTAAGTAAACGACCTTTCAAGGCTTTAGGCTATCCTTAACGCCTTAGATGGGTAATGTGCCTGATCGAGTAATGGTTAATATTCCCGTATTCTAAGCGATGCGGTCTATATTTGACTGCACAACACATAACTATGGTCCTAGATATTATCGTTTGTCTACTCGTCGCATTTGGTTTTTACCAAGGTTGGAGCCGCGGCTTGATCAAGACAGTATTTGCCAGTTTATCTCTGCTCATAGGTATCGTTGCAGCCCTTAAGCTCTCCCCTATCGTCATCAACATCTTGCAGAGTACCTTCTCCATCAACCCAGCTATCACCTTTGTCGCAGGCTTTGTTTTAACCTTTATCGTGGTGATGGGGCTTATCAGATTTATAGGCAACAAACTAGAGAAATTGCTGGAGGCCGTCAAGATTGGTGGCATCAATAAGCTGGCGGGAGGCTTACTCCTAGGTGGTTTTTATGCACTCTTGATCAGTTTTGGTGTCTACTTTATGGATAAAGTATCATTAGTCTCAGACGAGCTTAAGGCGAGTTCATTTACTTATGCCTACATAGAACCTCTACCCGAAATGTCCAAAGGGGTCGGTCAGAAATTGCAACCACTCTTTACTGGATTCTGGGATAAGATGATGGAAACAATGGACACCATCAAAGAAACCGGAGAAACTATAGAGGCTGGATAAAAGCAAGATGGCCATCCCGGGGAGGACAGCCATCTCTATATTTTTATTATGAATCAAGCTTAGCTTGCTTGCTTAGCCATTACTTTTTAGATGCTCAAAGTAGTGAGTCAGCTCCATTTCTGAGGTAAACAATACCTGTCGTGGCTTACTACCATTAGCCTCGCCCACTATACCTAGATTCTCTAATTGGTCCATGATACGACCTGCTCTATTGTAACCTAGTGATAATCTTCTTTGGATACTTGAAGTCGATCCCGACTGAGAAGAGACGATGAGTCTTGCCGCTTCCTCAAACTTTGGATCCAGCTCTGACCATTTCAGATTAGAACCACCTACCTCTGTATCATCTACGACTTCAGGAAGGTGGAATGGTTCAGCGAAACCTTTCTGTTCACTAATATGCTCTATCACTCTCTCTACTTCTGGTGTATCTACAAAGGCACACTGCAATCTGACCAAATCACTGCCTACATTGAGTAGCATATCTCCCTTTCCGATCAATTGCTCCGCCCCTTTAGAATCCAAGATCGTTCTTGAATCTTGAAGAGATGTCACCTTGAAGGAGATTCTTGCAGGGAAATTGGCTTTTATCATCCCCGTAATAATCTTAACAGAAGGTCTCTGTGTCGCTATGATCAAGTGGATACCTATCGCCCTAGCCAACTGTGCCAGTCTTGCTATTGGCATTTCGATTTCCTTACCAGCAGTCATAATCAAATCCGCAAACTCATCTATAACCAAGATGATATAAGGCAGGAATCTATGCCCATCATTAGGATTCAATTTTCTACCAACAAACTTCTTGTTGTAGTCCTTGATATTTCTAGCCTTACCTTTCTTGAGTAAGTCATATCTCTCGTCCATTTCGATGGTCAGAGAGTTAAGAGTATGAATAACTTTTTTGGTATCTGTGATAATGGGCTCGTCATCTTCACTAGGCAAAAATCCTAAGTAGTGCTTGTCCAGAGATGAGTACGGAAAGAGCTCCACTTTCTTAGGATCGACCATTACCAGCTTAACTTGTGATGGGTGCTTCTTGTAGAGTAGAGACATCAAAATGGTGTTGATACCCACTGACTTACCCTGTCCAGTCGCACCGGCAACAAGTAAGTGTGGCATCTTAGCCAAGTCAGCGACAAACACCTCATTACTGATTGTCTTACCCAGCACGATAGGCAAATCCATTTTCGCATTCTGAAACTTATCAGAATTAACTACCTCCTTGAAGGAGACTATTTGTTTTTTCTTGTTAGGTACTTCTATCCCTACTGTACCTTTTCCAGGCATCGGAGCTATGATCCTGATACCTAGGGCTGCAAGACTCAGGGCGATATCATTTTCAAGACTCTTGATCTTACTGATCTTAACTCCAGGTGCAGGAACGATCTCATAGAGTGTTACTGTGGGACCTATCGTCGCCTTGATCTTTGTTATTTCGATTTTATAATTGAGGAGAGTCTTGATAATCTGATTCTTATTCTCTTCAAGTTCCTGTCTATCGATAGTAACTTGATGTTCAGAATAGTTTTCTAGCAGCTCTGTCGTCGGAAACTTATACTTTGATAATTCCTTAGTCGGGTCATAAGGTTCTACATCTGAGGGTTGATTTTCCTCTTCTACATAGAGTTTGGTACTGTCCATATCTGGCCCCTTGGTAGGACCATTATCATCTGTAAGTGGTGTTTCTGGACTGGCCAATTCTAGTTCCAAGTCACCACTAGGAGCTGTTGATTCTTCCTTGGCAGCTAGCTTAGCTGAGAGTGCAGAAGCGGCCATAATACTGGCTGCCTTAGCAGAGATAGAGGGCTTAGCTTCTTCAGTAGGAGCTTCACCACCAACCTCAAGATCTAATTCTAGTCCTTCTTCTGGTGCACTTTCCCCTTTGTCTTTACTTAAGTCTCTTGGCCTCAGTGTTTGAAGCTTTTCAGTTTCTACCTCAGCTTCTTCTTCAGTAGTATCAAAAGCTCTCTTTTCTGGGAAGAGTGCAGATAGGCTTTCACCTATAAAATCCATCTTAGGAATAGGGATTCTGTCTGTCAGACCAGCTAGATTGACACCTTGGATCTGCATCAGAGGATTAACCACCCAGATAAAAGTGGCGAAGACCATTAGAATAAGTAGTAATACCAATCCAACCTGACCCACAAAATTGATCAAGTAATTGCATATCGAATAGCCCATCAATCCACCCCAACAAAAGGCTGAATCTCTAGTGATGAACTCCATTAATACAGAGAAAAAGCAAATCAATAGAAAAGTATGCAAGGCAAAATTGAAGTATTCGCTGAGGGGTGTCTTTCTAATGAGCGCAGTACCTAGCTTGGCAAACAACAAGACGAAAAGAAATGAACTCAATCCAAATCCCCAATAAAAGAAGAAATGTGAGGTAAAAGCTCCAAGTCTGCCCAACCAATTCTGGACACTCACTTCTCCATCAAAAAGGATCCCTCCTGAGAGTGATAGCACTTTGTCTTGGTCAAATTTCCAAGTGAAAAAATAGGAGATGAAAGCTATCGTCAAGTAGATAGCGATGAAAAAACAAATGGCACCAAATATTTTGGTTATACGTTCATCTCTAAAATTAAACTTCTTACCACTAGACTTCTTCCTTCTAGTGGACTTCTTCTTTGTCCTTTTTGCCATTATGAGTAAATCGGTTAGGTAAATCTGTTAGGCAAGTCAAATGTATGTTAAATCTTCATATGATGAAAATCTGTAACATATAAATTGCTGATTTATAGACATATAGTGTATTCTCATAATGTAACTCTTTGATTTTCAAGCCTTTTAGGTAGGAGTAAAAAGATAGAGAAATGTTGTAATTGTTCATTGTCAGGTTCTTTTTACGTTTAGCTGCTTACAAAGGAGAGGCTCATTAGAGAAAATAGAAGCGGTATATCTACATTTGCGGCTCATTATAAAAAAATGATATGCGCTATAAGATACTTATCGCTGGTTCTGGAGGAATAGGTTCTGCTGCAGGTCTTATCCTACAAGCCTCTAAGGAACTTGATACTGAAGTCATTATGGCGGATAGATATGCTACCTCAGCGCAAAGCTCAGCAAACTACATCAATGAAGGCAGCGATGGTAATGGCGCTAGTCCTCTAGAGATGCCTGCCGACGGAATGTCTCCAGAGCTAGAAGCTGCACTAAAATCTGCAGATATCATTCTCGACTGCCTCCCTGGTAGCCAAGCACCTAGAATGGCAGGCTATGCTAAGGAATATGGCTGTCATTATGCCAACCTCACGGAATATGTAAAAGAGACCGACGAGGTGACAGAAATAGCCAAAGGATCAGATAAAGGTTTTATTCTCCAGACTGGCCTTGCCCCTGGTTACATAAATGTAGTAGCGCATCACCTCTACAAAAGATTCTGTAGTAAGCACGGTGTAGAAAAAGTCGACGCTATCGATATGCGGGTGGGTGCGCTCTCCCAAAACGCCAAAGCACCATATTTCTATGCTTATACATGGAGCCCTATAGGCGTAGCTACTGAATATGTCAAAGACGCCATCGTCGTGAAGGCTTATAAAACAGAAATGATACCTTCTCTCTCTAAGACTGAGACTATTATCTTAGATGGAAAGACTTATGAAGATGATTTTACTTCTGGTGGAGCAGCAGATCTACCCAAAGCACTTGCTGGCAAGGTAAAAGACTTGAGCTACAAGACACTAAGATTTCCTGGACACTATGCTTGGGCTAAAAACATCATTACCAATACACCAGCAGGAAAAGATAAAGTAGAGCATCTTAATGAAACGATGCTTGGTCAAATTCCTGCAGTGGAAGATGATGTGGTCATCGTCCACGCCTCTGTAAAAGGACAGGACAACAAAGGCGCCCTCAGAGCTGAGGAAGCCACTTTCCATATCTATCCTTCTCAGGTCGGCAAGCACACACTCAGAGCCATACAAACGACGACGGCTGGTCCACTTTGTGAAGCAGCTAGATTACTGCTGACTGGAGAATACTCTGGTCCCGTGTTCCAAAGTATGATAGACACCCATTCATTTCTCAATGGGCCTTTCGTCAAAGGTATTTATGGAGAAGTAAAGTAGAAATACATCTCCACCAGTCATCTATCTGACAGGGCTTATATCTACTTTTTCGCTAGCAGGTACCGCGTAGTAATCTGTGGTGTTATTATTCACTAGCGTTTTTAGAGCCTCGATGTTCTCTTCTTCTTGCTTTTGGAATGAGTTGGTAAACATTTCCATCAAAGCAAACATAGACTTCATTATAAGCCCACTCCCTTTAACCTTAGAGATGGTCTTTATTTCTGTACCTGCCGAAGTTTCGGTAAACTGGATCTTCTGATCAAAATCCATCATATCACTATCAAAATGTAAATCGACTTCCTCAAATTCTTTGATGGAAGTCACCGTTTCTATCATTTCGAAATCTGGTTGACCTTCCCCTGGTTCTACGACAACCTTATAAGTACTGCCGACCGCACCTTCCTCTCCAGATAGTAACTCCATACTTTTAAATCCTTTGAGCCACTGCTTATACTTTGAGGCATCTTGAGTCACAGCCCAAGCTTCTTTAACTGACTTATTAGTCTGTATTGTGTGACCATATTCTACCTCGGGTCTAAGGACACCTACCAAAATAAACAACACGACAAGTATGAGGATAAGTGATAAGAGTCCTTTTAAAAATTTCATGCGATCGTAGTTAATTTAACTAATACAGGTTTGGACTCTAATATATTAACATTCTCAGATTCCCTTCACTATGTAGCCTCACATGAGATATCTTTGCTATACATTATAATAGTATTATGCCTTGGATCCTCAGAATTTTAGTGCAGTGTTTTCTTATAATCAGCCTCCCTTATCAACTTATTTCCCAGCAATCAGCACCCAATATCTTATTGATTATAGCAGATGATATGGGCAGTGATGTGACAAATGGATTCGGCTTTGAAGGCGAAAAGCCCGTAACACCACATCTAGATGGCCTAAGAGAGTCTGGTGTTATATTTTCTAATTGCTGGGCAACTCCTCAATGCTCTCCTACACGAGCTGCCATAATCAGTGGAAAATACGGTATCAACACAGGTGTAATGCGTCCGCCTGGTCCGCTAGATCCCATCCACACCTCTGTATTTACCAGAATCAAAGAGTTAAGTCCCTATGATTATCAAGTCGCAGCTATAGGAAAATGGCACGTCGGAGGTAATAACAATGATAATCATCCAGCAGAAACAGGTGTCGACCATTTCGAAGGAACACTCTCTGGAGCTGTTCCTGATTATTATGACTGGACCAAAATAACCAATGGAGAATCTTCACCCGTGACCGACTACGCTACCTCACATCTCACTGACGCTTCCATCGACTGGATAGCAGATCAAGAAGATAATCCTTGGCTTCTGTGGTTAGCCCACTTTGCGCCTCATGCCCCCTTACAAATTCCGCCGGATGGCTTATACACAACTGAACCCACCAATAATAGGACAACTTATTTCTCTATGATAGAAGCAATGGATCACGAGATCGGCAGACTCTTAGAAAGTATGGACCAAGAGACCAGAGATAATACAATCATCTTATTTGTAGGTGACAATGGTACAACTAACTCGGGTAGTACTTTTTATCCAAGAGGCCATGTCAAGGGCTCTATCTATGAGGGCGGGCTACGCGTGCCACTTATCGCTAGCGGGAAGCTCGTAGACCGTATAGGAGAGACAGAAGCGGGCCTTGTCCAAGCAGCAGATCTACACGCTACAATTCTAGAACTGGCAGGCGTATCCCTACCAGGAGGCATAGACAACAGTCTGAGTATCAAATCTCATCTCTCCTGCGAAGGACAAGAGCTCCGAGAGATTATGTATAGCGACTATGATGATAGCAACATCTTGTTATGGGCGACACGGACTGAGCGCTATAAACTCATAGAAGATGCAGCAGGTAATCAAGAATTCTATGATGTGATAGAGGATATTCTCGAAGAAGACAATCTAATAAATAGTCTGACACCAGAACAACAAGAAATAAAAGAAAGGCTAGAGACAGAAGCGCAGGTAATAAGAAATGGATGGTCGTGTAATGACGGCATCCAAAATGGAACTGAAACGGCCATAGATGATTGTGACAGTGACTGTGCTGAAGTTGATATATTGAGTACTGAAAACATCGGTTGTTGTGAGTCACCTTCTTTCCCTAGTGTCTTCTATGAATTTGAAGAAGGAGGTCAGCGAATGCTATACACTAACACCTATCCGAATCACGATTTCTGTTTCAACAATCAGATACCTGCCCCCAACTACAAACTGTACCGTGTGTCCCGCGAGCCAAGGGTGACTGGAGAACTCACATCGGTAACACGTGAAAATGGCAGACCTGCCAACTTTTTTGGTGTCGCACTCAATGGCATATTTATGATGCCTACTCCTGCATTGCCTTTCGTTTTTGAAAACACTGCAACAGGAGAGTATAACTGGGATTGGGTATTCGAACCGACAGTCAATCAAGGGAGTGGTTCGGAACTCGTTTCACTAGATTGTGCTAGTGCCCATACCAACTCCAATGGCTACCATTATCACGGCAATATGTTTGAGTATGTCGAGCAGTTGCGCTCAGGAATTTCGACAACAGATGAGGTGCCTAGTGAACCCCTCCAAGTCGGTTGGGCTTCTGATGGGTTTCCAATTATGTATAGATTTGGTCCTGACAAAGATGGCAATCTAAGAGAATTACACCCTAGCTTTCAATTGAAATCTGGCTTACGTCCTGGTGATGGCATCTCTGCGCCTTGCGGAGCATATTCTGGAAAATACTCTGCAGATTATGAGTACATCTGTGGCAAGGGAGACCTAGACCAATGCAATGGCATCAATGTACCCATCACTCTAACAACAGTTCTAGGCCAAGAGACCTTTGAGTACTATTATGTAGTGACTTCCGATTACCCTCAATTCTCTCGTTGTATGGTGGGGGAATTCAGCGAAGATTTCAGCAATAGTGCGCCTAGCCTTGAGGGTGAGGACCTAGACATGGATGGCTTTATAGATACTTATGATTGTGACGATACCGATCCTAACATCAACCCTCTCGCAGAGGAAATCAATAATAATGATATCGATGAGAATTGTGATGGGCTACTTACCACTACCCTTGACCTATCTGATCAAGGCTTTGCAATACACCCTAATCCTAATTCGGGAGAATTCTGGGTAGAATTGCCAAGTCAAGGTGAATTTAATCTTAAGCTGACATCCATCTCAGGGAAAGTAATTGTCGAAAAAAACAAATCAGGTAGAGTAGAATTTAGCGATCTGAGTCTCGGCACATATATCCTAAGTGCCTATCGCAAAGGGCAGTTACTCGGATCTAGCAAAATTATTGTACAATGATCAAAGTTCTCTTCTTATGGTCAATTATGCTCAGTACCCTAGGCTATAGTCACGATGCGAGAATGGCTGTGTTCAGAATTTCGCAAACAGACAGTCAGTTACAAATTGATTTAAGTTTTGACATAGAGGACTATCATAATTCGCTTAACTTGACAGAAGAACAGGTGACAAGCAAACAACTAGCTCAATATCTTAATGCAGTCACTGATTGGCGGATTAACGATATAGACAAAGGAAATATTCTTGTTTCTAACTTGAGTACTATAGGAGACCATTATCATGCTACCTGTACTATATCGACTTTAAAATCTATCAGTACTTTAGACATTTCTAATAGTTTCTTAACGGGTGTCAAGGGTCATTCAAATATTATCATATTGGACCTCAACGATACTTTTAGAGATTTCAGAATGCACGCAAAACGTACGTCACTAACGGTTAGTTATTGAAAAAATGAAAAAGAGTATAGCGATACAAGAGACAACAACTTGGTTGACAGAAATAGTTATTGGCCTGAACTTGTGTCCATTTGCTCATAAAGTTTATACAGAAAACAGACTAACCTTAGATGAAATAAAATACTCCGAACAGGCACTACTTGATCACACTAATGACATCATTTCAAACTTACTCAACCCCGACTCATCTACAACAACGACACTACTTATCATCTCTGAAGGTCTCGAAGATTTCAACTTTTACTTAGACACATTGTATGCGCTGGAAGAATCACTGAAAAGTCAAGGCCTGCACGAAGAAATACAATTAGCTAGCTTTCATCCACGGTACACATTCGAAGGAGTTGATCCTACGGCCGTACAAAACTATACCAATAGAAGTCCTTACCCGATTATACATTTTCTAAAGGTGGAAGAGATGGCAGAGGCAATAAAGGCACATCCAGACACACACAGTATACCTGCAGAAAACATCAAGAAACTTAACAAACTAGGACTAGAAGCTTTACTCAAATTATATCACACCCCAAAGACTACCTAAATCCTGAGAACCAATTGAGTAATAGCTCACATACATAGGCGACTGCACAAGTAAAAGAAAGTCCAGCAGCAATACCAGAATAGAAAGCAGGTCCATTTTGCTGGACATTGAGCAATAATATCACAATACCTATGATAGCTAAGCCTAACAAAAACCAAGTCATCTTAGACTCTACTGTGCTCTCCAGATTCTGTGAAGGGATATGCCTTTTTCTAAAATGAAACCAAGACACCAATCCAAAAAGGGAACAACCTAATCCCAAGCCACCTAAGAGTTCAAATCGAAATATATAAAACAGAACGGAGCCTAATATCGAGAAAACTAGGAAGATGCCAGTTGTCATTCTTACCGTTTGCGCTTTACGATCTGGTGGGTTTATCACAGACTAAAATTACCTCAATATTTCGAAACCTTCATAGTCGTGTGCAGGAACTGTATCGTATATCAAAGATTCTACAAGGGCTGTAGTAGGGCCTATATGACACCAGGTAATAAATTCAAGTAAAGTAGATTTTTCTCCTACTGCTTTAATCTGCACGCTTCCATCAGAGACATTCTTCACTGTGCCTACAAGTCCTAGTCCATCAGCCTTCTGTTTGGTATAGTACCTAAAGCCTACTCCTTGCACTCTACCTACAACCTTTATGTTATAACTAAGCACAATCTAAGTATGTGTATTAATAAATCCATCGATAGCCAGTTCTATCATATCAAATACAGCATCGAAACCGCCCTCATAATAAGGATCAGGCACTTGCCGATTTTGTCCCGGGAAAGCATAATTCATGAGTAGCTTGACTTTCTGCTTATTTGCTTCGCTGCTCGCTAACTTCATCAAGTCTTTATGATTATTACTATCCATAACGAGGATATAATCATACTCCTCGAACATCGAAATATTAAAATTTTGTGCTCGTTGATTCGCGATGCAAATATTGTTCTTTAGAGCAACGTCAATCGACCTAGAATCCGGTTTCTCACCAGTGTGCCAAGATGAGGTACCACAACTATCTACAGCCCAAGGCAATTCGAGTTTTTTAATTTTGTCTTGTAATATTCCGTGTGCTATAGGCGACCTACAAATGTTGCCGAGACACACCATCATAATCTTCAAATCGTGAATTTTATTATTGCTATAATGATGAAGTCTTCAAAAATAAACAATACAGGGAAGTTGTTTTGAAAGATTTATCTTAATCATGTAAAATTCGAGACATCAAGAGATTTACAATACCTGATTAATCGATGGTAACAGGGGTTTCGTTCCAATATCTCCTTATTACCAAGTATAATAATATTCTCCTTAGCTCTCGTTAAAGCTACATTTAATTTTCTGTCTATTCCTTCTTCTGATACATTCATTATGCTTTTCAATAAGTTATGCTCATTGATAGCAAGTGATATAATTATTTGATTTCTTGATCCACCTTGATAACGTTCTACTGTATCTATAGTAACTCGATTTTCTTGCTTAAAGAAGATTTGTGATTTTATCAGAGCAATCTGAGACCGAAAGGGTGTTATTACGCCGATACAATTCCCATCTAAGGTTTGATTATTATAGGCATATATGTCCACCCATATTTGAGTAAGCTTTGCCACTAGCTCAGCTTCGAGAGCATTTGTCTTACTTGTCAAAGTAGGATCTACAGGAACATCAATGAAAATCATCCTATTGTGGACGAGCCACTCCTGCTGTTGTGTCTCACAACTTAATTGAGGCTCATTGACCAAGCGATCCATACCTGGTAGTACCTTAAGTTTAGATTCATAGAATTCAGGACTTATAAACTCTAAAATATCCTTATGCATCCTTCCTTGATGACTGAGACCTCCATAGGACCAAGTCCACTTATTCTTGACAGCGTTGTGATACAATCTTTCAAAAAGGGAAATTCTCCTATCCTTAATTCCGAGCTCAGATAATCCAGTATCAGTAATAATACTTTGATTGCTCGGCTGGGTAACGACTGCGGGTAGCTGCTTATGGTCTCCTATCAATATGGATTTCTTAAATTGCTTCAGTAGACCCACCAGCATTGGCTCTAGTAATTGCGAGGCCTCATCAATTATGGCAACATCAAACTGTTTTAGCTGCTTCATCTCTCTTTTGCCTTGGTAAGAAGATACCGTTGAGACTATCACCCTTGAATTCCGAAATAAATCTAAGATTTCTTGCCTTGTCTTAATGCTCTCGGTTCTAGTGGAAAGAAGTTGCGGTACATACTTCTTTCCTGTAGAGTGACGTGAGCCTATACGCAGATAATTACCATCTAGCAAGTCGTGTATTGCAGAACAAATTTCATCCACTGCCCTATTGGTATAAGCCAGCAGAAGAATATCAGAGGAAGTGTGAGCTATGTAATAGCCGACTAAGTTTTTTATCATCACACTCGTCTTGCCGGTACCGGGGGGACCCCACATCAAGAAATAATCCTGAGCTGATATAGCATCACGCATAACTCTCACCTGCTCACGTGTCATATCTACATTATCATAAGTAATTAGTTCTTCCGGAGGCGTCGGAGCATCAATGCCGAGCAATCTGTTCTTATATCCTTGATGAGCACTTATAAAATCAAATAAGCCATAGAATTGATGATTAAAACCTGAATCCAAAACATCTGACTCTAGATTCCAATAATCAAACCTTCTAAACAATTCAAAATTCTTTTGTCTTGCTCGCAAGCGCACAGTCACTCTATCTGTATTGATCTCGATAATCGTACATTTAAATATCTGGCTAGACAAAGGAGAAGGGCCTTCCTCATTTTCTGGGTAGAGCACTGTCACATCCCCTACTCTAAATTTTGACAATGTATTCGATCTATTAGTAAAACCTAGGCTGAGCAGTGGAACTTCTCTATCCGTCTCATTCTTGGTGATTTTCAAGAGAGAGAGAATACTGAATCGGTCTATCTTTTCTAGCAAAGGATCCAACCACAGAGAAGCCAGTCCATTGGATTTGTGGACACCGTGTCGTCCTATTTTGGACAACTGGAATTCTCGACTTATAAAAGCTACAAAACTTCTGTAATACTTCTTTTCATTATCTGTAGCCTTGGAGAAAAACTCCCAGAATTTTTTAGCATCTCGACGTAGGAATCGATATTTTTCTGAGATACTATCGGGATTAAGTTTGGCTAAGAAATTATCAAACGGCGGTTCATCAATTTTTGTCAGCACTTCTTCGAGTATGACGATACTGTTTCGGAGTCGCAAGGCTTCCATTTGTTTTTGGCGCACCTTAGCCGCAAAACGTAGTCGCTTGTGATCGTCACCAGAATACAGAATATAACTTGTCGACTTTACTTTGTTATCATAGACCGACTCTATAAGTAAATCATACAAAAGGGTTTGCACATAATGATTTTGATTTAATCCATAAGCATGCGCTTTATAGACCTTGCCACTTTTAAGCTCGACTATATCAGACTTACGTGTCTCTTCGTCATAGTGATAAAGATCTAGTCTCCCTTGCAGGCCAAATTCATTAGAATAGAAACTCGGCTCTAAATAAGTTTTATCCTTAGTAATCCCTGCATCAGCTAGTTCGGTTTTGACTACTTTTTTAAGATTAGAAAAGTGTCGCTTAACTTTATTCATCGTCTCCTTGACTGTCTTATCTTCCATAAGAGAAAACATCTCTGGACCTATTTTAAAAGTGCTTTGCATTACATCTTTAAACTCTAGATCAGGATTATGGATAAGCTCATCTAGGTACTGATTGACAATGTTCCCTACAAGCATATGGACGGTTCCTTCTGAAGGAATTAATTTCCTGCCGAAATAATTGAGTGCAGTTGTCCCATCCGATGAAAAACATTCCGAAACAGAAGTAACACCAAAAAGAAAATCGGGCCTCAGCACAAGACCTGCAGCAGTACATTCCTCATCACCTATAAAGTTGACATCGATAAGATTAACACTGATCGGCAAGGCCACATAGGTGGTAAGATTCTGGATTTGTTCGGCAAAGGACGTTGTATTAATTGTGCAGCTGTAGGTGACATCAGCTCTTTCTTCATCAATGATCGACAAGACACCTTGACTATCAATACCCAACAACAACGCTTTAAAAACCCTCTTATAATCGGAAGGAGATCTTTGAGTCTCTTTTATTACGAGCTTCGGACGTGGGTATTCTGACTGCCACTCATAATCTGAAAGGTGTCTTATTACAGTCTGCATCAGGTATAGACCAAACCGTATGTGTAATACAAGATCACTGTCTAGGTAGGCTTTTTTCTCTACTTGTCTTCTGAAATAATGGCTCTCGAAGACTAATCTGCTCGGAATATCAAAACGTACACCTGAAAAAGCGATCCTACTAAATAAAGTTGTAAAGCCTATAGATTCACTTTCAGTAAGATGCTCATACATCAAAGAAAATAAGATAAATGTCTGATCCAACTCCTTGATACCCAAGGCCTCAACCCTAGATAGCCTGATCATTTGGCGCTCCAATAACTCAAAGTAAGTTGGTCCTTCTTTCATTTAAATATGTGTAGTTAGAAATAATAATTGAAGTTAATTGAACTATTAACAGTCTCTAACACCTTAGTTAGATTGTACTAGTTTGGGCAAGAAAAAAGTATCTTTGGCATAGTTATTTCTCCCAAAGCACAGATTAGCACCCCCAAACTGATTTTCATCATTCCTATTTTGTTGGAACTAAATTGAATCTAATTTCTAATCTAAATAACTTAAAATGAATTTATTGGATATGGTTAAGGACCAGGTAACTGGCTCCTTAGGCTCTCAAGCAGCGAAGTTTCTAGGAGAATCTGAGTCTGGCGTGGGAAAAGCACTAGACGGAATTTTCCCTGTTTTATTGGGCAAGATGGCGGATACTGCTGATGATAGCAACGGCTTAGGAAAGCTGTTTGATATGGCTAAAGGTCAAGATGCGAGCATTCTTGATGACATAGGTGGTCTATTTGGCGGTGGAGCAGGCAATGTTGCTAAGCTTATGAATGGCGGATCTGGTGTTTTGAATCTATTATTGGGTAACTCAACAGGAGGCCTAATAGATAAGATTGCTGGCTTCAGTGGTCTTAAAGGATCTGCTGCTTCTTCATTGATCAAAATGGCAGCGCCATTCTTGATGTCTATGGTCGGAAGACACATCAAAAACAAAGCACTAGATGCAGTTGGTTTTGGAAAATTCTTAGGAGAGCAAAGAGGTAATATTCAGTCTTCTATGCCACAAGGATTACTTTCTTCACTAGGAGCTGGATTCTTAGGTAAAGGTGCAAGTGCTGTTTCTGGCTTAGCTAGCGATGGTATGGATGCAGGTAAGAAAATTGTAGGTGGAGCTACTGACGCAGCTGGAAAAGTTGTAGGTGGTGCTGCTGACGCAGGCAAGAAGCTTGTAGGCGGTGTAGGCAATGTTGCTGGTAGTGCTGCTAATATGGCTGGTGATGTCGGTGGAGCTGCTGTCAAGACAGGAGGCTCTATATTGAGATGGTTAATTCCTCTTTTAATCCTATTAGGAGTCGCTGGATGGTTTGGCATAGGCCCAGGTCTAGGTGGTGCTGCAGATGCTGCTAAAGGCGCTGTAGAAAAAACCGCTGATATGGCAGGTGATGCTGCTAAAGGTGCTGCTGATATGGCAGGCGATGCGGCTAAAGGTGCTGCTGATATGGCGGGTGATGCTGCAGGTGCGGCTGGCGATGCTATGAAAGGTGCTGCTGGTGCTATCGGTGGTATGTTTGGTAAAATTGACGAGGTTGCAAAAGGCGCTCTTGATAAAATCAAATTCACTGCTGGATCTGCTGGATCTGAAATGATGAAGTTCATCGACGGCGGATTCAAAGGAGACGGAAGATTTACTTTCAAGAACCTCACATTTGCTACAGGATCTGCTAACATCGACGGTGCTACTGCTGTAGAGGTTGATAATATGGCAGCTATCCTCAAGGCTTACCCAGGTGTTAAAGTAAATGTAGAAGGCTACACTGATAACACTGGAAATGCAGATGCTAACGTACAGTTATCTCAAGCCAGAGCAAATGCTGTAAAAGCAAGATTGATGGCTAAAGGCATCAACGCTGCAAGAGTAAACACTAAAGGTTTTGGAGCTGCTAACCCAGTTGCTGATAATGGCACAGCGGAAGGTAGAGCACAGAACAGAAGAATAGAAATGGTTATAATGAAATAATTTTCTTTAACCAGAAAAATTCAGAGGCTGTCTCGCAAGGGGCAGCCTCTTTTTTTATTCTTTTTTGGTGTTGCTATGGGTAGTTAGAGATTCAACTTAGAATTTACTAAATTGACTACTTGATGATCAGATTGTTAGGCATAGCTATTTTTCTTCTACTTTTCTTTACCGCTCCAGCACAAGAAACGAAACACCAATTTAACTTTATTGGAGATGGAGATCACATCACTGTTCCTTTCAAATACAGACAAGGCTTTATTGTCTTAGATGTCACGCTTAATGGGAAAGACCCACTGAAACTCATCCTAGATACAGGTGCAGAAAACATCATACTATTCAAGTACTCAGCGATAGATAATTACAACCTAAGTGTGTCTAAAGACATCCAACTTGTAGGTAGTGACCTCGAACAAGTTGTCGGTGCTTCGATTTGTAGATTTAATAAAATCCAACTAGAGTCAGGTGTCGCCTTTTCCAATGATCTTATCGTACTTAAGGAAGATATCTTGGCCCTAGACCAGATGATTGGACTACCGATAGATGGTATTCTTGGAGGTCGCGCCTTCTGGGGACAGACTATAGAACTTGACTATATCAAAGAAGAGCTGACCATCTATAAGAGTAAAGCGACTCCACTCTACGCCAATGATATAAATTATCAAGCCTACCCCATAACTTTAGAAAATCATAAACCTTATATCAATCTCACTTATCGAGATCATAATGATTCAGCCATCGACTTAAAAGTGCTGATTGACACAGGCTCAGCCTTAGGGTTATTACTCTTTTCCCATGCAGATAGTACGCTGAACCTGCCTCCAATCCATATTAGGACAGCTCTTGGCAAAGGCATAGGCGGGGACATCTTAGGATATGTGGGTAGGCTGCCCAAGGTAGAACTCAGCGAGGTCCATATTTTCAATGGAGTGGTGGCTTACTTTCAGGACGTCGAAGAAGATGTAAATCCTGACATCTATGCGAAACGACTTGGATTAATAGGTAATCCTCTGCTAAGCAGATTTGATGTAGCTATTGACTATCTCAATAGTGTTGCCTATCTCAAAACCAATGACCGATTTGGAGATGCATGGCAGCACGATATGAGTGGGTTGCAGATTTTTGCTTCAGGTCGAAAATTGACAGAATTTGTTGTCAATGCTGTTTTTGACACTAGTCCCGCCCAAGCTGCTGGATTTCAAAAAGGGGATATTATCAAGCGTGTAGGCATCTGGGGGTCCAATCTATTGAGTATGAGCTCACTAAGTGATAAACTCAGTAAAAAAGAGGGCAAAAAACTGAGAATAGTCATCAAAAGAGACGGTAAAAAACTTGTCAAAAAGATAAAATTAAGGGATTACCTAAGCCCATAACCACTTAAATGACTGACAGTCAGTTGTTTAAGTAGTTTCATCAAGGAGGTCCTAAGTATTGGAAATACCTTTCAAAAAACATATCTTTGCAATCCTTTTGGAGAAAACTAAATAAGAAACATGTTCGCGATAGTAGAAATAGCAGGTCAGCAATTCAAAGTAGAGCAAGGGCAAGAGATCTTTGTTCATAGACTCGATGCTGATGAAGGAGCTTCTGTAAGCTTCGACAAAGTGCTTATGACTGGAGGAGGCGGTTCTGCCACTGTAGGGACACCTACTGTTGCGGGTAGTGTGAAAGCTACAGTCCTCTCTCACCTCAAAGGAGACAAAGTAATCGTCTTCAAAAAGAAGAGAAGAAAAGGCTATAGAGTCAAAAATGGACACAGACAGTCTTTCTCTAAAATCAAAATCGACAGCATAGCATAAGCTGTCTTACATTCACCCAGAAAGTAAACTAAAATGGCACACAAAAAAGGTGTAGGTAGTACGGATAACGGCCGTGATTCAAATCCGAAATACCTCGGTGTAAAACTCTTCGGAAGTCAATACGCCAAAGCAGGAAATATTATCGTCAGACAACGTGGTACTAAATATCACCCAGGCGAAAACGTATATATGGGTAGAGACCATACACTACATGCCAAGATAGAAGGTACTGTCAGCTTCACGAAAAGAAGAGGCGGAAAGACTTTTGTACATATAATTCCATTGGATTCTGATGGTGGTGCCGCAGTAAAGTCTCCTAAAGCAAGAAAAACTGAAGCTAAGCCTAAAGCAAAAGTAAGTGCTACTGTAGCTGCCGCAAGTACTGCAGCCAGCGCTACAGCAGTTGCTGCTAATGCAGGTAAGCCTGACAAACTGACTAAAATCGAAGGAGTAGGTCCTAAGATTGCTGAGCACTTGAATGCCGCAGGTATCACAACCTTTGCAGGATTGGCAGCAACTTCTACAGACAAGCTTCAAGAAATCTTGACAGCAGCTGGACCTAGATTCAAAATGCACAGCCCAGCTACTTGGCCACAACAAGCTCAATTAGCTGCTGATGGCAAGTGGGACGAGCTAGAGAAACTACAAGATGCCCTAGACGGCGGAAGAGTTGTCAACAATAGCGAAGAAGAATAGTCAAGACAAAATTCAACATATTAAAAGGGCTGCCTCTCAAGGTGGCCCTTTTCTTTTTGTCCTCAACTTAACTGTATTGTATTTATCCTTAGATGATACCGACTGCCTCCTTTTTGATCCAGCCTTGAGCCTTATTAGCGAGGCCCACTTTATACCAGGCATCCAGTTGATCAAGTATCTCAACCTTAACGCCTGGCGTTAATTCTTCTAAGATTTCGGATTTATCAAGAGGTTCGTTGACCAAGGGAGCACTGCTCAACACTACTCCATCGTCTTGTGCTGTCTCATTATAATGTGCTGATCTGCCAGCAAAATAACTCAATAGCAATAGAGGGAAGAGTACCGCTATAAATTTCAAGCCTCTTACTCTGAGAGAGGCGTCTCTAGACAAAGTCCATAAGTAGAGGCCATACAAAAGACAGATAACGAACACCAACTGTAGAATGACCCAAGCACTTGACGACAATAATCCGTGAAGACCTCTCCATATCCGTAACACAAAAAAAGCCGGCACCTTAAGTACTTCCAGTTCTACATTCTCATTAGCAATGGCAAGGTTTTCCTGGATGTTATTATCACCGGGGTTGAGTTTTAAAGCCTTTTCAAAATGGAGGATGGCTTCGCCCAACTGTTGGTTACTATAATAGGCATTGCCTAGATTGTAGTGCAGCTCTGCAGACTGACCCTCATCCAACAATTGCTTATAAGCACTTATGGCTCCCAGGTAGTCTCCTTCATTATAAGCTTTATTGGCAGCTAGAAAGGCTGTACTTTCTTGACCCGTAACTAACAAGGCACCGAATAAAAAAACCAATAAGAGTGTAACCCGCATCATAGCCTCAAAAATATTAAGATGGCACGAACTTACAAACTTAGGTGCCAAGTGCTGGGCATCCTTTATCCACCAGTGGGAGGCTTAGTTGCAGGTTTGGGTTGAGTGTTTGTTTCTTTGGTAGGGAGTTCTTGAGATTTTTCTATATCCATAGGTGTACCTAGAGCTTCGAGCACATCTGCTTCAAAAATATCCGGAGGTCCATCTTCTGGTGAGTGTATGGGAGATTGCACCTCAGACCGTTGTCGTAGCTGAAACAAACCTAAGGGCCTACGACTGATCTGCCAATTGTATCCATCTAGTCTTTCTTCTGCAGTAGTTAATAAGTCCATCGGTGTCATTGTCGACTCTGGTTCTGTATAGAATTTGATATAATCCAGTTCCTCTCCTGCAAAGTAAAAAGTCATCTGACTGCACAACGTCTTATTGCTACCGACATAAGCCTCTTCTTCATCTTTAATGAAATATAGAGACTCTGCATTACCAACCACATTCATTTTCTTGAGTTGATTACTGTCCAGGAACGACTGTAACAATCGACCCTTTATCTGGTCACTATAGCCCGTCTCATGTCGCGTGATGATGAAAGCCCTTTTCTTGGCTACAATCTGGCTAACCTTATCTTCCTTCAGCACTATATCTATGGTGTCTCCGCTAAACTGTGTTGTATCCGACCAACATACTGGCGATCTAAATAGCGTAAAAGTCGAATCTATACTTCCGTAGTACATAGAATCACATACCGCTTGCAAGTCACTCTTATAAATCTGGACGGCGTCCATAGCTTTAAGATAAGTCAGACTATCATTGGGCTCAGCACTCAATAACGTATCTGCAGCTACATACAAAGTATCTTCCTCTACGACCTGATAGAAAAGCGGCCGCTGGTCTTTCACGATAGCTTTTACGTAAGTGCTGCTATCCCGATAATGCATTTCATCAGCAACGATGACCCTATTCTCTACTGTATCGGTCCAGATGGCACTCCCCCGTGCCACGCCAAAATCAGTCAGCTTATCATACGAGATTGAGTCTGCCTCCAGTACCCCCTGCTCTCCACTAACTGATGTCTCTCCGTAAGAAAGAAAGCTTTCTGTCTCGGTGTTGTAATAAATATAATCGCCCTCTATAAGCTGATCCTCTTTCTGATAAGACGCAGCGCCTTCGAGCTCTACCTCATCAGCCAATTCATTGAAGACTATAAGCGCACCTTTGGCTACACTGACCGAGTCTCTGACTTCTGCATTGCCCTTAAAAGTAACCGTGCTATCTACTTCAGAGACAAATATATCTTCAGCAAATGCCACCTTGGAACCCTCAACGATCACAGCGTCCTTACTGAAAAAGGCTTGCTTGGAGACAATATCATAATAGCCTGACTCACAGTAAATCTGCTTCTTCTTTTGTGTAATATATGTGGGGCCAAGAAAATAGGCTCTATCGATATCTGTATCATAATCTAGAGAATCTGCTGTCAGATTAAAATCTGTATCCCTAATAACAACCTGATCTACAAACTGGGCCTTACTCTTCTGCACATCATAATAACCTCGGATACTCGACAAGACCATTGTCTCTCTCTGAAGAATAGCTGTATCCCTAAATGTTCCGTATTTGGTATCGAGATTGTAGTCCAGTCTATTTGTAAATAGCGACTTGCCTTTAGTCTCTACTACAACATTATCATAGAGCTGTGCCACCTTGGAATCCGAGTTATAGTAGAGAGAATCTGTAAACATATTGGTTGTGTCTTGAATAATCACAACCTCGCCGACCGCAGTCATCTCGATCCCTAATACCTTAGCAGAATCGGCAAACATAAATATGCTGTCTTGGAAGGCTTTTACATTACCTGAGTAATAAGTTATGTCATTGTCATCAACTCTTTCAAAAACGAATTTGTCAGAATTTTTGACTTTGACAATTGAGGATTCTTTTTTTTCTTTCTCCCCCGCTTGTGGATCAGGCTTATCCTGTGCACCCAGTATTGCAGCGCATAACTGCAGACACAGACAACAAAGTATTATTTTGATATGGACAGTTCGATGCACTATCGGATTAACCCTCTCGGTATGTTGTGCTTACCCGCTTAGTCTTGGGCGGCATCACTGTTCCAAAATGGTGGACCCAATACTTCCCTACGCGAGAGAGGCCCATTTCTGTCATTTTAGGATCCATAATCATCTTACAATGACTATCGCTGGCGAGCCAATCTTTGAGTGCTTGCTGAAAGTCTGTCTGACCAACAGCTAGATTTTCGCCGATATTCTGCCATTTGTAACCAATCTTATCTGCTCTATCTCCAACATCTTCTCCTCTTCTCGATTTATGTCCAAAGTAATTGTACTCACTCATTTCCTTAGCGTGTAGGTAGGCGCTATACTCTAACTTATCACTCCAAGTCAAGGGATTGACTTTGGGCATACGCTTTCTGCCACATCGACATCCTTTGGTTCTTATGGCATTAATTTCCTTAAGTAGGTAGGACACTCGGCGCTGATGTCTATCCTCTTCAGTAGTCTCAATTGCGGTCTGTGCAGAAAGGCTATTAAAGCCAAACAAGAGAAGCATCGAAATCATTAATCTAAACATAGGCCCTTATTTTATTGAGCATTAAGCTCGGTATGAAATTGAAACGAGAACCAGGATAAAAGGATAGCTAGTAGGATAAATATTAAGAGATAAATAAGATTTATTGGTTTAGTCTGAGACATTTTTTCGTCGTGCTCATTTATTTCTTTCTCAAACTGAATGTCTCCATGGTCAGCTTCTCTGAAGTCAATATCAGGATTTGGTTGAAGTGCATCAGCTTCCATTTGCTGAATCAGCTTTTCAGCCGCCTCAAATTGGTCATAAAGCACTTCAATTTCCATACCTATGCCCATTAAAGGATAGATACTAGAGCTGTTATTATTCCGTATGCGGACATCGATATCTTCTGCACGCAATCTAGACACCATAATATGCGCCGCTGAGTTATTGGGTAGCTGCCTGATAACTTTATATGTTGCCGAAGCTTTAGACAATACTGGGTTTTTCGTTAATAAGGTAAAGATACTCTGTGTATGGTATTAATATCAAATCAATCGCTGGGCCAGCTTCTGAGTTGCAAAAGGGGCTAAGAATCTTCGTGTGGACCACAAAAGATCTAGTTTGTCGTAAATCTATACATCAGAGAGAGTGCGGTACTATTGCTGTTAAGGGAAAAATTGACTTGATAATTTTCGATACCACTATCTCTGTAATTAAAACTACCGATAAGAGAAGGAATGACCTCTAAAGACAGGGCAAATCTGCTGGAAACAGCATACTGAAACCCTATAACGTAGCCTATAGCTGGTGCTGCTCTTAGATTATTGCTTCTGCCAGGAATGGAACTATCAACAATGTCATAATCCAAAAAAAGACTGTATTCCAACCCTCTATAAAAGGAGAGCTCATCTGTTATGGGTCTATATTTCTCTACTCCAAATGCATAACCTGCCGCTAGATCGAAGTTACTATTTATAGAATTGAACGCAATCTGGGTCGACAGAAACCTATGTCGTCTCACTTTTCCGCTAGGCATATGGCGCTTATAGAACAAATTGAAGTCATCAAACCCTGAAAATCGTAGGCCCAATTCCCTATTCTCAGAGGTATTTGCCATGTTGTCTTGACCATTAACAAAGTAAGTCGCGAGCAAAATAAAACAGATGATAAAGAGGTTTTTTGTCATAAAATGCATTGAATTATATGTTAATTAAAAATGTGTAGACAACCAATTTGGCTTAGAAACATTACAAGTATAGTTTATTGGACTTAAAGTCTTTAATTTTATAAATGAGCTAAAAACTACGAGTTTATGAAATCAGGTATCATATTAAGACTACTATTTATGCTATCCTTAGTGATGGTAGTGGCAATAATAAGTTGTTCGGAAGAGGACATCCTTGAGACTGATGCAGAGTTAATACCCTATTTTGACATATTTGCAGAAGAGGCTGCCATCAGAGGAATAGTCGTAGATTATGAAGCAGAGCGCATAGAGGGGCTTATCCAAGATATAGAAGAGTCGCAAGTGCTAGGACAATGTTTTAGAAATGTCGAAAGACCAAGAAAAGTTGTCATTGACAGACAAACATGGAATGAAGCTGATGAAGCCAAGAAACAATTCCTTATTTTTCACGAATTAGGGCATTGCTTTCTCGAAAGGGGGCACCTTGATGCCAGGGATGATGAAAATAATTGCGTTAGCATTATGCACAGCACGACCCAATTATGTCCCGATTTTGAATTAACTGACGAAAACAGAGAATTTTTTCTAGATGAATTATTTGATAGCCAATAAATATCAGGCGTTAGGCCTTTTCCTTTTTACATTCATTTTTATGTCTTGCGGAGGTGGAGAGTGTGATTTACAACTCAATCTTCCAGATCCAAGCAATTCAGACATATTCAATAATGAGTTAGCTCAGATCGATAGCTACCTGGAACAAAATAATCTAACTGCAAATGTTACCCCATCAGGGTTACACTATATAATTGAAGAACCTGGCAACGGACCGCTTAGACCTAGTCTCTGTGACGAAGTCAATGTAGACTACAGAGGCTACTTTATGAATGGGGAAGTCTTTGACCAAAATGACGGCATCTCCTTCGGACTCAATAATGTTATCAAAGGATGGGGAGAAGGCATACAACTCTTTGGACGTGGAGGCATAGGAACGATAATAATTCCGTCATATATGGGATATGGGGGATTCCCTCCTCCGGGCATCCCTGCCAATTCCATACTGATCTTTGATGTAACAATCAACGACTTTTAAGGAAGCTATCAGCGACGCGTCATATCTCCCAGGCTTCCTGATGAGGAATGGGCATCTCAATACGATATATCCTACCCTCTTTAGAAAGCAACCTGTACCTGACTACCATCGGGAAGAGCTTACTACGTTTGATGATGACTTCTTAGATGTAGATACCCTATTTCAAAACAATAATAAGCTGGTTGTACTTTGTCATGGCCTTGAGGGCAGTAGCCAGTCACAGTATATTATGGCCACAGCAGACCTCCTCAGCAAGAGTGGCTGGGATGTGGTATGTATCAATTATCGCTCTTGCTCTGGAAGGATCAATAAGCAAAGACGTATGTATCACAGTGGGGCTACTTATGACCTCGATACAGTAATCAAGTATTATATTGACAATTATAAGCAGCTTGCACTTGTAGGCTTCAGCTTAGGTGGTAACCTTGTACTGAAGTATAGTGGGGAACGAGCCGGTGAGTTAGATGATAAAATAAGACAAGTTGTTTCTGTCTCTGTTCCTGTTGATCTCCTCGCAGGCTCATTAAATATCAGCAAGAAATCAAATTTTCTTTATCAGAATAATTTCCTCAAGTCACTGACTCTTAAGATCAAGGAAAAACATAGGCAGTTTCCAGACAACATAGATCTATCCTTGCTCAAAAGGATAAAGACCCTCTACGATTTTGACGATTATTATACAGGACCGTTGCACGGATATAAGAATGCCCGCGATTATTATGCACAGTGCAGCAGCCAGCAGTTTTTAGGAGCTATAGACCGAGACACCTTGATCATCAATGCTCTAGACGACCCGTTCTTGCCAGAAGCCTGTTATCCTTACAAGGAAGTCGCGGCTAATCCTCGACTACAATTGATAACCCCTAAATATGGCGGTCATGTAGGTTTTGTGCTGCGAGGAGAACGATATTTCTGGATAGAGAAGAAAATAGCTTCCTTCCTAGATCAGTCAGCATAAAAAAAACGGAATCCTGAACCAGAATTCCGTTTACTATTCTTGAAAGCTAAACGCTTAGGCACCACTACCTACTTGGAAAGTTACCTTAAGATTAACTCTGAATTCTTTTACTTTCCCTTTTGTCACTACAACACTCTGACTCTGAACATAAGCGGACTTAATGTTCTTAACAGACTTAGAAGCCTTAGCAATGGCAACTTTGGTTGCATCTTCCCAGCTCTTAGGAGAGTTTGCTAAGATTTCAATTACTTTCATTACAGCCATAACATATTTGATTTAGATTATTTAAATAATACATTGCAAATATGAATAATATATAACTATCTCTCAATAGGTACCTTATCAAGAAATCCATAAATAAAAACAGAAGACACGATTAACAGGATACCTGGTATTGGTCTAAGGATATGAAATCGGGTATACGGGCCAAGTGGATAATGCCAAAATCCTTCTGGAGAAAATTTAAACAGGGTAAATAAAGCAGGGTCGTCATATTTTGGATTGACGGTAAACTCACCCATCAGAATCATAATAAAAAGAAGAAGGAGGGTTATAACAAGCAGAACGCTATCTAGTCGCTGCCACCACTTTCTTTTGTCCCCTTTTTCAGCTGGTTCTTGACAAAACCAATGCCCTAGTAAGCCCAGTCCTGTTCCTGTAGTATCCAAAAAAATGTCGTTGAAGTCATAATAGTTAGCCCTAGTATCGAGAACGAGATACTGATACAACTCATCATAAGCACCTAAAAGTGTAGCCAGTATCGCAGCAGCCATATAACTAGGCTGTACTTTTCTTAGCAAAAATGAGAGTATAGCATATTGCAAAAAGTGAATAGCCTCTATATGAATAACAAATAAGACTGTAAAACTTAACACAATTGATATAATGGCATAGCCTACAATTAACCAAATAGCAGTAGGTACTGTTTTGGATCTAGAGCTTCTATATAAAGCTATAGATAGAACAAACAATGCTATGAGCACAATTGAAGTAACTATATTATTATAGGTACGCCGGCTAAATGACCCAAATAAATCATTAATGAAGCCCCCCACCTCGACATGTAATAAGACACTGAATAGATAGAAGGCTGTAATACCTAACCATAGCAATACCCTCATTGCTCCATTTCTTTTATCCATAAGTAAGATCGAGATAAAATTCAGACCACTTCAATTATTGCTGCAATAAGGTCATCAACTTGCATATCCGTCAGGTGAAGATTAAAGGAAGCTCTATTATAAAGTACTTTTTGTATACCTACCTTCTTTAGATGGAAGCCATAGTCATCCATTAATTGGCTAAATACTTTGCTGTTATTTTGGCCTTCTATTCTAAAAGCAGTAATTCCACCATAATCTTTTTGATTACCAGCAAAAATAATCTCCGGAATCTCGGCTAGTCCCTCCCGAAATCGAGTACTCATAGCTCTAAGACGTATGCTTTTGGCGGTTAGCCCTATGGAATCTTGAAAATCTAGCACAGTATCTAGAGTCATCCACTTCTCGAAGGCAAAAGTCCCAATCCAAGTAAACTTATCTATAAGGTCTTGCTGGTTCGCAGCATATGAGGTGGGAGGATATAAGGATGCAATCTTATCTTTCTGCACATAGAGCAATCCACAGCCTAAAGGTGCTGAGAGCCACTTATGGAGGCTAGTAGCATAATATTGGCAGCCTATTTTTTGTACATCAATTGCAAAATGGCCAACAGCATGAGCGCCATCAATAAGGACATCTATGTTATGTGCATTCGCTAAAGTCGAAATTTTAGCAACTGGCATAATCTGACCTTCACGATGCGTGACATGAGCAGCGATGATCAGACGCGTTCTCTTGTTGATTTTTGCTCTATATCCGTTAACGATGTCTTGTTCTGAGTCCTCATTAAGATCTAAAAGAACTGTTCTGATAACTATCCCATATCGCTTCTTAAGCGTTTTCAATGAGTTCCAAACAGACGGATAATCAACTGTGGAGATAACCACCTCATCATCCTTATTCCAGAGGATACCAAAAAGTACATCGTTGATCGCTTCAGTGGTATTCCTTACCAAAGCTATATTCTCTACATTGACATTGATGAGTTGAGCGAGTCTTAGTTTGCTATGATCAATAATATCTTGATGATGTGCATAGACCTCATAAGGAGCAAAAGCAGAAAGGGCTTTTTGGTGAGCCGCAACAGAATCAAGTACTATTGTAGGTTGCACTCCTGCACTACCACAATTAAAGTTGATCAATCCTGAAGCATTACGTGGATAGAGGGTGCTAATATCCGCCCAGTCTGCCCAGTCTATAGATTGTAATCTGGCCAGATGGCTACCAAGAGGTAAGCCAGCAAATGAATAAGAAAGTCCCTTTAAAAAGGATCTACGGTTTGACATATTGATAAAATACACATTCTATTAACAAAGATTAATTTAAAAGCTGACTTTTGAATAAATCCTGCGTCTAACATAACGAGGCAAGCAACGAAAAGGCCACTGATCTAAAGCGAATTGCAGTGTGGTTAGGTATGAATTCAATCTCATAACTCTCGAATTACACTTTAAAATTGTCAAAATTCAGTATCTACTGATACTAGTATTTTATAGGCAATAGTTTTGCTAAAAAAAGTCATTTCGTTAAATTGTGGGGCTGACACGGCCTTTCCAGCTGATCTTTCTCTCTATAAAAATTTATTAATTCAATAATTATGAAATCTAAGTGGTGGTTACTGATTCTATTCATCTACTTAATTGTAGTAATCGTTTTGCTTGCAAAATTTGTTTTTAACTTACTCTAACGATTCAAAAGAAATTCCATTTTTTTTAAAATATAACTAACCAAACCAACTCAAGAATGAGAAATCCTCTGTTATGGCTATTTTTTCTTTTACTCTGGCTCATATTTGGCTGGTGGCTATGGAGTATGTTTGTCTGTCCAGTTGTAGCTGATTCTTGTTCCATCTGGGAAATAGAAGACGGAAATAGACTAGACTATGAAGCTGGCAATTACGTACATTTCAAAAGAAATAGTGCAGCCCACCTTACTGACGTACCTGCCTCCACAAAAGGAGTGCAAACAATCGTCAACCACTTAAAAAAGAATACAGATAGAAGTGCTCTGATTACAGGTTACTATACTGGCCAAGAAACCAATAGTAATCCATTGATGAATCTCGGACTTGCAAGAGCAGAAGACATCAAAAGATGGATGACCAGCCTAGGCGCATCTGCTAGTCAAATTGCAACTACTTCTAAGATAGATTCTTCTTGTTATAGAAATGATACACTCAGACAAGGTGCGATAGTTAGCTTTAGTGATCTAAAGAAAGATAACAATCGACTTGCGGCTATAAAGAACAGTCTGACTACAGCGCCGATAACCTTATATTTTGCAACTGGATCAGATACACCTCAGATATCTGATAGTCAGAGAAGCTCATTTAGAGATTTATTTTATTATCTAGACAATGTGCCGAGTGCAAGAATAGAAGTAGGCGGACACACTGATAATGCAGGTGTACTTACAAACAACATGACTCTCTCTCAAAGTCGAGCTCAGGATATCAGAAATTATATTCAGACACACGGAGGACTTCCGATTACGAGAATGGATGCTGTTGGCTATGGTCCTAATCAACCAAAAAACCCGAATGATACGCCACAAAATATGGCGCTCAACAGAAGGGTGGAAGTCATCTTGAAATAACTAATTAAAAAAACAATACTTAAAATACTACGATAATGACATTATTTATCTGCTTTGGAAAAGTGTTCGGACTTGGTCTCTTACTATTTGGATGGCCAATTTGTATACTTCTACCTCTATTGCTAATGCTAGGTGCATGGTTTTTGGGATGGGCATTTGGATGGAATAGATTTAGAGAAAAATTTGGATCACTAAGTGACGGCAATGGTGGCGATTGGAAAAACAAGTACAGCTCACTAGACCTCAAATATCAAAAACTGCTTAAATCAAAAGGAGGAGCCTCAGGTGCTAGCAGTGGTGATTTAAGCTTATGGAAAAAGAAGCACTCTGACTTAGAAACAAAATACCAGTCACTCTCGTCAAAGTATGAATCCGATAAGACTTCTTGGACTTCTCAATTATCTTCCGCTACTGCAGCTAGTAGTCAACTACGTGAGATAGAAGTTGTAAAGGAAGTAGAAGTGATTAAGGAGGTAGAGGTTGTTAAAGAAGTTGAAGTTGTCAAGGAAGTAGAGGTCATTAAAGAAGTAGAAGTTGTCAAAGAAGTAGAAGTCCTTAAGGAAATAGAGGTAGAAAAGATTGTAGAGAAGATCGTCGAAAAGCCTGTCGAAGTCATCAAGGAGGTAGAAGTCATTAAAGAAGTGGAGAAGATAGTAGAGAAGCCTGTTGAAGTTATTAAGGAAGTGGAGGTAATTAAAGAAGTGGAAAAGATAGTCGAGAAGCCTGTAGAAGTCATCAAGGAGGTAGAAGTCATTAAAGAAGTAGAGAAGATAGTAGAAGTAATTAAGGAAGTGGAGGTCATTAAAGAAGTAGAGAAGATAGTCGAGAAGCCTGTAGAGGTCATCAAAGAAGTGGAGGTTATCAAAGAAGTAGAAAAGATCGTCGAGAAGCCTGTAGAAGTGATTAAGGAAGTGGAGGTAATCAAAGAAGTGGAAAAGATAGTAGAGAAGCCTGTGGAAGTCATCAAGGAGGTAGAAGTCATTAAATAAGTAGAGAAGATAGTAGAAGTAATTAAGGAAGTTGAGGTCATCAAAGAGGTAGAGATAGAGAAGATTGTAGAGAAGCCTGTAGAAGTGATTAAGGAAGTGGA
>CALBWK010000215.1 GCA_937969415.1 uncultured Saprospiraceae bacterium
CCACTTTCCATTGATTTGATTTGCTCCTCATCCTACACACATTCCGGGTAAGGCTTTTTTGGCGATCAATGCATCACTCATTTGTCTAGCGCCAAATCTACACGACAACGTGCAGTGTACCTGCCTTGGGAGAATATATAATTTGGAGATCGAGCTGTTCTTGCATCAAATGTACTGGATTATGACTCATATGCTGTAGGTTAGTTTTCCACAGTTGTTGATATAATAACTTTTTATGGAGTAGATCGTCTCCATTCCTTCATCCTTGACTCCTTCAGTCTTCCATTCCCTTAACCTCCAACTCCCTCGACCTAGTCCACCATATCAACCCCGCTGCTCCAACACAGACCACCGCAGATCCCAACCACAAGGGCCCATAACCCGTCTGCTCGACAAGATACAAGCCCAGTAACGGTGCTACAATATGCGCAGAAGAAAAAGTCATCGTATAGAGACCCATGTACTTACCTCTGTTGTGATCATTGGTAAAACTGAGCGCATGGTTGTTGCTAAATGGAAAACTCAACATCTCCCCAAAAGTCATCATCAACGTATAGAGCAATGCGGCCAAGAGTGGCAAACTCACCAAATAAAAAGCCAGATATCCTAGCCCTAAAAAAATAGAGCCAACAACAACCAAGGTGACAGGTTTGTATTTTCCCTCCACACTGTAGAGGAGTGGCATCTCAAAGAAGGCGATAATAAGACCATTCATCGCCATCACCATTCCGATAGTCGACTCACTAAATCCATATACATTCTTAAAGAATAACGGTGCCGTATAGAGCAGTTGCATAAAAACGATAATCGTCAACGTAAAGAGAAGAATATAAGTCAAATACTTCAAGTCCTTCCACGGCATCTGAAGGGCCGCCCGTTCTCGTGCAGAAATCTCAATCGTTGTCGTTCGATGTTTTTTATTTTTAAATAAGGTATAGAAAGTCGCCCCACCTATAAAGAGCGCTAACCCATTAAAGATGAACAGAAAATCAAACCCCAATTGCGACGCCACAAAGCCACCCAAAAATGGCCCTACAGCATAACCGAGATTAACAGCAAGCCTGACAAGTCCGAGAGAACGTGTAACATTATTTTTTTCTGAGAACGCCTCTATAGCCGTTAAGTTAGCGGGACGAAAGCATTCATAGATCAAAGCGAGCACAAAGATGCCGATACACAGTGGCCAGAAAGTTTTCATCTCCTTCATCATGACGAAGCATATCGATGAACTCAACAGACTCAGATACATCACCTTAAAGAAGCCTATTCTATCTGTCAGTACACCACCCAAGAAAGAGCCACACACACTTCCTAGTCCAAAGCAAGCCATTATGAGGGCACATTTTTCTAGGCTGATGCCGAGTTCTGTATTGAGATAGATGGTCATAAAGGGTATGACCATAGCTCCACTTCTATTGATGAGCATCACGAGGGAGAGCATCCATATTTCTATGGAGAGCCCTTCGATAGACTTACCATAAATAGAATTCTTGAAGAGTTGCTTCAGCAAAGTGTTAGGCGATTAAGTGTACTAAGGTAGGCAGAACTAATTTGACAATTAGAGACTGCCGCCACCATTGGAGAGGGCACGGCTTTTAAGCTTCTGTAGGAAGGGACTAGCAAAGATAAAATCTTGAAGAATCTCATTGTCGCTTTCTAAAACTTCATCTTTGTTGCCTTGCCACGCCAATTTGCCTAAGTGTAGGAGGCAGATGTTTTCACCGATCTCCATGACGGAGTTCATATCATGGGTGTTGATAATAGTAGTGATGTTGTTTTCGTCGGTTATATCCGTGAGTAAAGAATCTATGGTGATAGCCGTCTTGGGATCGAGTCCTGAGTTGGGCTCATCGGCAAAGAGGTACTTCGGCTTGAGCACAATCGCTCTAGCGATACCCACCCGCTTTTGCATACCACCTGAGATTTCGGAGGGAAACTTGTTGTTGATGCCTTCCATACTAACCCGCTCTAGACAATAGTCGACCCGCTTTCTTTTTTCGCCTTCTGTCATCCGGGTAAACATATCCATAGGAAATCTGATGTTGTCTTCTACGGTCATAGAATCGAAGAGTGCATTGCCTTGAAACAACATCCCCACCTGCATTCTTATTTTAAGAAGTTCTGCTTTGCTGAGCTGAAAGAAATCTTTGTCATCGTACCATATCTTGCCCTTTGTAGGCTGAAATAAACCCACTAGAATTTTAAGTAGTACTGTTTTTCCAGCGCCACTTTTTCCAATTATGAGATTGGTCTTAGATGCTTCAAAGGTGAAATCTATCCCTTTGAGAACCTTGTTCTGGTCAAACGACTTAAATATGCCTTCTGCTCTGATCATCTGTTATCCAGTAAGTAAGACGGCTATGATATAATCTGCTATAAGTATGACGATGATGCCATAGACAACTGCCCGCGTACTGGCTTGCCCTAGTTCTATGCTTCCACCCTTGACAAAGTAGCCTTGGTACGCCGCTATCGAGGTGAGGATATAAGCAAAGACGACTGCCTTGACATACATAATAAAGACATTCCACGGAATGAAAAACGATCTCAGACCTTTGATAAATTCCTCTGGTGAGTAGGCACCTGTTCCCGTAGAGGCCACAAATCCGCCTCCTATACTTACAAAGGCCGCTATGGATACCAAAAGTGGAATCACAAATAAGGCCGCGATGATTTTAGGCATTACAAGGTAGGAAGCTGTATTGACTCCCATAATCTCCATAGCATCGATGTGCTCTTTTTGCCGCATCCCGCCGATTTCTGAGGCGATATTAGAGCCTACCTTACCAGCAAGAATAATGGATGAAAAAGTCACTGCTAATTCTATAATAGCCATATCTCTGACGATATAGCCGATGTAGTAACTTGGTATAGCTGTGCCTTGCAGCTGATAGGTAAACTGTACCGCTGTCACAGCTCCGATAAATAAAGAGACAACAACGATAATCATCAAAGAGCCGATGCCGATATCATACATCTGGCGGATGGTCTCTTTATAGTACATCCGAAGGTTTTCGGGCAACTTGAAGATGTCCCGATGCCACTGTATAAATCTACCTATATGAAAAAGAAACTTCATCGTTCTGCGAAAGTACACCTATGCAAGGACACTCGCCAAGATGCAGACTGTTTTTGTGGTTTAACTATCTTGCTCCCTCAAGCAAATACACAGTTATGAATGCAGTTATTACAGGAGGTACCAAGGGTATAGGCCGAGCTATTGCTAATAAATTGGCCACCGAGGGCTATAATCTTGTGCTTTGTAGTCGCTCTGAAGCCGATCTCGCAGAGACCAAGCAGGCCTTGCTCACTCTCAATCCTAGTATATCTGTAGCGACGGCACCTGTTGATATGAGCCAGAAAGGAGAGGTCCTAGCCTTTGGGGATTTTTGCTTGAGTGCCTATGAGCGCATAGACGTCTTGATCAACAATGCAGGCACCTTTATCCCTGGTGAACTCTGTGCGGAAGAGGATGGCGCTCTGGAGAGTATGATAGAAACCAATCTTTACTCCGCCTACCATCTGACACGTAAGCTGGTGCCCAATATGGTCGCTCACCAGTCGGGGTTTATAATCAATATGGCCTCCATTGCCAGTTTTATGGCCTATCCCAATGGCGGTTCTTACAGTATCTCCAAGTTTGCTTTACGTGGCTTCTCCAAGGTGTTGCGTGCTGAGCTGATGGACAAAGGCATCAAGGTGACCACTGTTATGCCTGGGGCTACGTGGTCTCACTCGTGGGCAGGTATGAAGGATCAGCTGCCAGAGAGTAGACTGATGCAAGCCACGGATATAGCGGATACGATCTGGTCAGTGCTTAACCTCAGTGCTTCTGCTGTTATGGAAGAAGTAGTCTTGCGGCCGCAGTTAGGAGATCTGTAGATGCATAAGGCTGTTAGCTTGCTAGGCTATTCTACGTCGAGTTTTCCATAGTTTTTCTTGATGGAATAAATAGTGTTGTGTAATCTATTGATCTAAGCCATCCTAATAGAAAACAGCAACTATGACTTTTTCTTTCTTAGCTATTTTTCTATTCCTATTTCCGGGATTTGATAATGAGCAGCCAATAGACATCACTGATAACTGCTTGTTTCCTAATAATCGTTTTTGGCATAGATGCCACTGGAGTTTATTGCAATCTGAGAACGACTTTGTTTTTAGAGATGAGAAGTCTTTCGAAGCGTTTGGCAGAAAAGTATCCAATGACACTGGTGCTTGTGGAAAAGCGTCTTTGCCCTTCGTAGATTTTTCTAAGTATACCTTATTGGCCAAGTATTCTTCTGGAGGAGGTTGTGAAGTAGACTCTAATCGTAAAGTTGTTTTTGATTCAATGCAGAAGAAGGTTGTCTACTATATTGATATTCGTTACGAAGGTTACTGCGAGCAACTTGCCTTTAGCGGAAATTTTGTGCTTGTTCCAAAAATTCCAAATGATTATGCTGTCGAGATTAAATTGACGGAGAAAAGAGTTCCTGATACTTATGGCGTGGTGTCTCCAAAAATGGATAGCCTCAGTCAAGTTTCTTCTGACTTACTGAACAAAATAATCGCCCTACAACGAGAACTGCGTGTGGTGAATAAGGAAATAACGCAATTGCGCCAAGAGACTAAAGGTCAAAACAATGAAGAATAGGGCAGTATTCGTTTTGAACTAAAGACTTTTGACGCAGGGAGTATGCGACTAGCTATAATGATTAAAGACTGTTATAACCTTTGTTTAAAATGAAAGTATTACTGCAAGAAGCAGTGAAAGAGGCAGTATGCCTGTTAGGAGAGATAATATGAGACCCCAGGTCGCTTGCCTTCTTTGTTTTTTATAGCGCACCTTATCTCCTTTGGTTTTGCTGAGCACAATAATAGAGAAGACGTCTCCGAGTATGGCTGCCACGCCAGCTAAGAGAAACAAAAAAGGTGCACCTAAGCCTAAGATCAATAAGGAGAAAGAAACGATGCCCATTATTAATCCGGTCTTCGCTTTCGATACTAAAGAGGGGTCTTTCTCTTTGGCGTCCATTTGTTTTTGTAGCTTCTTGGTAAGTCGCTTGACGAGCCATTTTTTGAGGACGCCGGGTTTTTTCTTTTTCTTGACAACAAGAGAGCTGTCTTCTGTCGTCACATCTGCAGGTGGCTTTACAGCGTATCCTGATATAGAAAAAGCAAAAAGGAAAGCAATAGAGTAAGGCGGAGATAGTTATTCATAGTAAGTTGATTGTAAGACTCTAAAGCGCAAAGTAGTTAATTACAACTTGATGGCCAAATGACGTAATGGTCTAAATCGGATGCTGTAGCGGTAGGTTAGTCTCGACCTGAAGTTGTTGTATATTTAGAGGAATTGAAAAGAACGATATGAAAAATTTATGTGCTAGATTATCCTTCTTTATTTCTTTTCTGTTGTTATTGCCCAATCTTGTGCTTGCCATAAAATTCGGAAGACAGATTATTGATAGAGGTCAATTAACCTTTGGACTTGGTTATGATATATTTTTTATGTCTAAGATTCCTGGCTTCCTTTTGTCTGTTTATTTCGTTGCTACTACACTATTAGTACTCTCATATATTCGTGAAGACCAGTCGGAGACTAGGAACTTTGCCCTCTTCGCTAATGTCATTAGTCTTGTGGTTGTCATAGGATGGTACTATCTGCGTCATTCTATTTTTGAGAATATTCAATAAGCGCTATCTTAATGGAAGTTTTGGAGTAGCCACTTTGTCATCATAAAATCACACGTATATGCAGGACATTCTTGATCAACCACTGGAGGAGCAGAAATCAGCGTTCTGGGCGACTATCTCTGTTGTCGTTGGCTTAATAGGGATGTTTGCTATGGTCTATTTGTCTTACCAGATAATATCTAGCTTAAACGGTGCGACCGATGCTGAAGGAAAGAGCATTACAGCTGTTAGGGATAAAATAGTATTTGGGGGTTTCGTAATGGTTGGTATTTATCTCGTGAGTTTAGGGTGTCTCATCATTTCATATGTTAAAGAAAAGATGACGCCTGCTAGAGTTATAGCCAGTGTTGGACATATTCTTGTTTTGATAACGCTAATCTACAGGTTGGCAACAGAATTGTTATAGATTGTTAGTGGAGCAGAGTCCATCGTCTTAGAATATTAAATTAACATAAAGTCTATGAGGTGTTTAATTGTTGGTTTGTGCCTATGGTTGTGGGCAGGTAGTATACCTATGGCTGCACAATGTAACTGTCCAGAAGTTGTAGCAGAAGGCACTGTTATAACAGTAGGGAATGTGCAAGAATTAGTTGCAGCAGTTAATCAAGTGAATATGCTTAATGGCAACAGCACAATAATCTTACTGCCAGGAGAATACCAACTTACCTCAAATTTGAGATTTATCGGAGAGCATATGGCCAATACAACCATAATGGGCTCTACTGATAATAAAGAGGATGTATATGTGAAAGGGCTGGGTTGGAATAACAACGCTGTTACGCATATTTTCAATGTTGCTGCAGATAATTTTACAGTTGCCAATATGACTGTGGGGGAGGTTTTTTATCATCCTATTCAGGTCCATAGTAATCCTGCTGATGCAGATAACTTCAGGGCAATAAATGTGAAGTTTGTAGACGCTAAAGAACAACTACTGAAAGTATCTGGAGGCGGAGACTTGTACGCTGATGATGGAATTGTTATGTGCTGTGAGTTTGAATTTACTAATGGTATTGCCTATCAATTTTATACAGGAGGTATAGATGCACATAGGTCGGTGAATTGGGAAGTTAAGCACAATACTTTCAGACATATTCGTTCGCCAGAAAATGCCTTGGCTGAGCACGCCATACATTTTTGGAGAGAGTGCTCGGGAACAATAGTCGATGCTAATCTCATAATTAATTGTGACAGAGGTATTGGGTTTGGTCTTGGTCAGGGTTTTGCTAATGGCCATACTGGTGGATTAATAATGAATAATATGGTCCATACTTCAAGAGATGTGGGTATCGGATTAGAATCATCTACAGACACAAAAATCTATAACAATACAGTAATTACAGATAATTACCCGCGTTCTATAGAGTATAGGTTTTCTTCTACAACGGATGCACTTATCAGCAATAACTTGGTCAATGGAGAAATATCAGATCGCTCTAGCGGATCAACAGGACAGCTGTCTCATAATCACAGAATAGAAAACTTGGATCGATTTGTAGATGCCTCTGATTATAATTATCGTCTAGCTACTTATATAGATGATGATCCGATTGTAGGTGCAGGTACTTATCTTCCAGAAGTTACTACTGATTACGATTGTGAGGAGAGGAATCCAGCTGCATCTTATGATATTGGAGCTGATCAGTTTCTCGCTAATGTATCTACCAATACAATCAATTTTAATAGGTTGAGGATTTATCCTAATCCTAATCAATCAGATTTTCAAATTGAAGGATTATCTAAGGGACTGACAATCGAAATCTATAATACAATGGGTTTCTATAAGAGATATATTGCAGAATCTGACTCAATTAATCTCAGTTTGGGTGAGGCATCCCCAGGTATATATTATGTAAAGGTTGCCGGGCAAGAGAGTCTGCAGCTATTGAAGATGGTTGTTAGATAATACTTGTTTTACTTCATTGATAATCACACGTAACAATTTATAGGGTTGATCTTATTGATCGACCTCTAGGCGCTGCACCTAAAGAACCACTATGGGACTACCTCTTTTTGTCATAGGTTTTGTTAGGTACATCCAGACACACATTTAAGTTGAGCTACGTTATGCTTTCGAATCAAAAAAAACATTATGAAAATTTCAAAATTACTCTTGTGCTCTTTTGTTCTTTGTTTATTAGGCTCGATGGTCAGCTGTGGTGATGATGACTCTGATGGAGGCGTGATGACTGGAGACCTTGCTTTGACTGATCCGTGTCAGTATTCTATAACTTTTGGTGGCGAACAGCTAGAAGAAAATGGAGCCTCAGGAGATCCTTTTTGTTCTGTTACGTCATTTAATACGAGTAATGCTTCCGGCAGAATTGTCATAGTAGGTGCCTCGCTTGCAGACTTTGACAGTGGAGAAGGTTTTTATTTTAGTATCGGAAGTCTCTCGGTGCCGACCAGTATAGATATTCCAAGTGATGAAGACTTTGTTTCACTTTTTGATCCTGGCACGTACAATTTTACAGAAGAAGCTGATGGTGGCGTTTCGGTAGAGTATCAAGACGCTGACAATATAACTTGGTCTTCTTCTAATGGTGATCAGTCGGGCTCAAGTTTTCAGATTTTGGAATCTGTCAGTGGGGAAGTGCAATCTACCTTAGTCGTAACAGCACGGGCCCAGTACAGTTGTCTTCTTTATAATAACTCCGGTGAGTCTAGGATGAGTTCAGGTCAGTTCACGTTGAGTTTCCAAAATTTTTAGTCCTGCTTTTCACTAACAGCAGTAGACTCTTGTTTTAGATATGCTCAAGACTATAGGCAGGCTTTGGCTTTTTGTTATAGCCATTTTAGCTGTTCCTCTTGTGTCGATGCAGTTTACAGATGAGGTTGTTTGGACCTTGGGTGATTTTGTCTTGGCGGGTCTTCTGCTATTTGTCTTAGGAATTACGATGCATCATATATGGTCACAGGTAAGCCTAAGTACAGTTAAGAAATGGCTAGTCTTATGCCTTGTTCTAGGCGTCTTTTTGCTGATTTGGGCAGAGTTAGCGGTAGGTTTACTAAGGTAGTATAGATGGATTGTCTTTAGTCTAAGGACCATTGCAGTGGTAGGAGGACTATGCCGTGCTATAAACTTACTAGTGGAACGACTGTGCTAAGAGCTTGCCATTTTGTTCATCAGAACTTGCAAAATATTTGTCTTTTCCAGTCATTTTATAGAGAGGGAAATTTAGACCATTCAAAAGGAAAAGTTGACTATGGACACACTCTTCTATAGGTGCATCTTTGCATTGTTAAATTAAATAAATAAATAAAAATTATAACGATGTCTATGACTAGAAATTTACAATTAATCGCCTTAATGTTTTTTGGTATTGTGATGGTATCACAAGCACAAGTTAATAAGATCAAGCTGGTTCAAGTTCCTGGCGCCTTTATGGAAACGTCACTTGATCTAGCTCCTGGAGACTATCAGTTTGAGATTATGAACAAGGGAGTCGATCACGAAGTCGGTTTTGTGGTAGCACCTAAAGGCAAAACAGACGCTGCACATCATATCAAAGAAGCATATGTGACTGCACCAGTAAAGAATGGATCTAGCTCTATGACCAAGGTAGTCTCTTTAGATGCTGGAGAGTATGTATACTTCTGCCCACTTAATCCTACAGAGCAATATAATCTGACTGTCAAGGGTGATATGATGAAGAAGGAAGCTATGATGGACAAGGGTCATACAATGGCTAAGAAAATTAAGCTTGTACAGACTGCAGGTGAGTTTAAGACAAAATCTCTTATGCTAGATGCTGGCCGATATCAGTTTGAAATAGCCAATATGGGAGTAGATCACGAGGTAGGTTTTGTACTAGCACCAAAAGGTAAAACTGATGCTGCAAATCATATCAAAGAAGCCTATGTAACGGCTCCAGTAAAAGATGGATCAAGTTCTATGACGCAAGTTGTGACTTTGAGACCAGGCGAATATGTGTACTTCTGCCCGCTTAATCCTACAGCAGAGTATAGTCTAACTGTAAAGTAGTAAGTTGTTAATATAAGGTTATGTTTTAAGAGTGTCTTGGTAGATTCCAAGGCACTTTTTTTTGTGTGGGTATCTCTCTTTTGATGCGATTTTATACTTAAAAAGAAGGGGCAGCTCTGAGTTAGTTCAGCTCCAGCACGCGATCTTTATAGAATTTGAGGAGTTTCGCGACCGCATCATAATTTTCGTTTTCTACCTTAATATCGGTCAATCTAGGTAAGTGCTCGGCAAAGAAGATCTCGTTATTGGCCATTTCAAAGAGATTGCAAGCAAATGAGTGGGGGTAGGGGAAGGTCTTGTTGATCTCTAGGATGACATCTGCAATCTTCTGGATCAACTGTTGATAATTGCTGTAGAAGCCATGCTGGTTCTCGTCGTCGATTTTCTTGGTATGATAAGCCTTAGATGATTCTGTTACGATGACGCGATGGAGGACTTTCTCATTGACAAAGTCGACAGAGGGGTTTTCTTTAGTAGCGTCTACAATGTTGTCTATGATTAAGTCTAGCCGTCTATTGGGGTCTTCGATGTTTTTTGTGTTGTAATCGATGAGATAGGTTACCCAATTCCAATACCAAACCACCAAAAACAAAAGGAGTAAATGTTTGTTTTCAAAGTAGCGATAAAGTGAAGTTTCATTGGAATCCATCGCTTTTGCTAGCTTTCTAAAGGTGAAAGCTTCAAATCCTATCTCGTCCAAGAGCAAAATACTGTGTGTAATGATGTTTTTACCAAGTTTGCTTTGCAACGGATCCTTTAGGTAGAGCCCTTTAGGTATAAATGGGTCTGATAATATAAACATACTGTCGGTGTTACTACTAATGTAGGAATAATTGCTATTAAGCAAATTAGTTTTGCTTTTTGCTGAACAATTATAACCCACATTGTTGTAAGTAAAACTAACATTTTCCTATTTTAGTAATAAAATCTTGAAATGAGTACCTACATCAACAATCTGAAGAACGATTTACCAGCTTCTATTATCGTTTTTCTAGTTGCCGTTCCTCTCTGTTTGGGAATTGCTTTGGCATCGGGAGCCCCTTTGTTTTCTGGCATTATTGCTGGGATAGTCGGGGGTATAGTCTGTGGAGCCCTCAGTGGATCCCAGCTAGGTGTTAGTGGTCCAGCAGCTGGCCTAGCCGTCATAGTATTGACAGCTATCCAGGATTTAGGTGCTTTTGAGACTTTTCTTCTAGCAGTTGTTATCGCAGGTATCTTCCAGGCTTTACTAGGAGTACTCAAGGCTGGTATTATCGGCTATTACTTCCCTGATTCTGTAATTAAGGGGATGCTAGCTGGTATCGGCGTCATTATTTTCCTCAAGCAGATTCCGCACGCATTTGGATACGATAAGAACTATGAAGGGAGCTTAGCATTTTCTCAAAATGATGGGCATAATAGCTTTTCTCAGTTCTATTATATGTTTGATAGTATTTCTATGGGTGCAGTCATTATATCAGCGCTTTCTTTATTCATATTGATTCTATGGGAGCAGAAGTTCATGAAGCAGATTAAGTTATTTAAGATGATTCAGGGACCACTCGTAGTTGTGGCACTCGGTATTATACTCAATTTGGTATTTACTGGGACAGGCTATGCTCTAAAAGGTGACCAAGTAGTGTCTATTCCGGTTGCAGATTCTATTGCGGGCTTCGTTAACTTGTTTACGTTTCCAGATTTCTCTCAGTGGAATAATCCTCAAGTATATACGATAGCGATAACAATAGCGATAGTGGCCTCATTAGAGACTTTGCTCTGCTTAGAAGCTACTGATAAATTAGATCCACTCAAGAGAGTCAGTCCTGCTAACCGAGAGCTCCTTGCACAGGGTGCAGGAAATTTTCTTTCAGGTTTGATAGGGGGCCTGCCAGTCACACAGGTTATAGTTAGAAGTTCGACCAATATACAGTCTGGTGGTAAGACAAAGATGTCTGCAATTCTGCACGGATTTATTTTGCTAGGATCAGCTATGTTGATCCCTAGTCTATTGAACTTAATTCCGTTATCGAGTCTTGCAGCAATTCTACTTTTAGTAGGATATAAGTTGGCCAAGCCAGCTTTGTTCAAGCAAGTGTTCAAGACTGGATGGACAAACTTTATCCCATTTGTGGTTACGATAGCGGCTATAGTATTGACTGATTTGTTAATGGGTATCGGAATCGGTATGGCTGTAGCAATCTTCTTCGTTCTTTATGAAAACTATAAGAAGCCATTTTTCTTTGAAGAAGGACAGACGTTGAATCAAGGTGATAGCATTACTTTGAAGTTATCTGAAGACGTTACTTTCTTAAACAAAGCCAATATCCAAAGAGCACTTCAGTTAATTCCAGACAGCACTACAGTTGTAATCGATGCTACAGCTTCTGTCAATATTCATAATGATGTCAAGGAAATCATCAATGAATTTCAGATCAACGCCAAGGCTAGAGATATCACTGTCATTATCAAAAATAGAGAAGCAGCAACAGATGGCAAGGGGCCGATGCAGCGTCTAGAAAAGACAGTAAAGGATTATGGAATGGAGCCAGAAATGGCTTAATCGTATGAAGTATTTTTCTTGCCTCATTTGGGCTCTATTGCTGTTGCCTGTTGTGTCATACACTCAGGATAGTAATCTTGGAAATTGGATTCTGCTTTTCGGTAACAAGCAAATTTCCGAAAAAGTCAACTGGCACCATGAGTTGCAGTATAGAAACTACAATGCAGCCGGCGACTTAGAGCAGTTGCTACTCAGGACAGGAGTGGGTGTCAATGTAAGAGAGAATGCCAACCTCCTTTTAGGCTACGGATTTATCCGCAGTGAAAATTACATTACGGAGGAGGATAAAGAAGTGGTAAATGAGCATCGGATCTATCAACAATTTATCACTAAGCAAAAGTTAGGAAAGCTCAGCTTGCAACATCGCTATCGATTTGAAGAACGATTTGTAGAGGATAATTTCAGACTAAGATTCAGGTATTTTCTTGGGGCCAACTATCAGTTGTGGAAAGATCCAGATGCCGAATCAGATAAGACGTTCTACTTTTCTTTGTACAATGAAATCTTTCTTAACACTGTGCAGAATGCCTTTGATAGAAATCGACTCTATGGTGGGCTAGGCTATAAGCTCAGCAAGGCACTTAAGTTTGAAGTCGGTTATATGAACCAGTTTCTAGCTAATGGAAATAGAGACCAGGTCAATCTCGTTTGCTTTTATAATTGGTAAAGAGATTGTGTTTTTTCTAAGTCTTCTCATTGTCATTAAGCCTAAAGCCCACGCCGTGTATGTTTTCTATTTTGATGCGCTCATCAGATTTAAGATATTTTCTTAGTCTAGAGATGAACACATCCATACTCCTACCCATAAAGTAATCATTCTCTCCCCAAAGCCTTTCTAGGATAGTGCTGCGCTCGACAATCTTATTTTTATTGGTTATAAAGAGCTTGAGCAAATCAGCTTCTTTTTTTGTCATCTGTGCCACCTGCTCTCCGTGTGATAGCTTAAAGTTATCGTGATCCAAGGTGAAGTGACCGACTTTCAATATGTGCAGCTCGTTGGACCCCGTGATGTATTTTCTCTTGAGAAAAATTTTGATCTTAAGTATGAGTTCTTCGATAGAGAAAGGTTTGGTGATGTAGTCATCAGCACCAATCTTGAGCCCGTGGATTTTATCTTCTTTCAGAGATTTGGCGGTGAGGAATAGGATGGGAATTTCTGAGTGGCGGCTGCGGATTTCTTCAGCAACTTTATACCCGTCTACTTCTGGCAGCATCACATCTACAAGACATAAGTCGTATGTCCCTTTTTTGAAAAGTGAAATAGCAGACTTGCCATCGGCTGCATGTGTAACTTTATAACCGTTTAGTTCTAGATTGTCTTTGGTGACAAAGCTGAGTGTCTCGTCGTCTTCGACATAGAGGATGTGTGCTTGGCTCATAAAGTTGCGTTTGATTTTATTTCAGGAAAGTTGATTGTAATGGATGTGCCTTTATTTTCTTCAGACTGTAATTTGAGTTTCCATCCGTGACTGTCACAGATTTGTTTGACATAAAAGAGACCTAAGCCAAACCCTTTGACATCATGCACGTCACCAGTGGGAACGCGATAGAATTTATCATAGATTTTTTTCTGATTCTCTTTGCTGATGCCGATGCCATTGTCGCTTACTTTCAATAGTGCAGAGTTATTGTGTACGCTGAGACTTATAGTCACTTGAGGATCTTTGTTGCAATACTTGAGCGCATTATCGAGGACATTGGAGAGGACATTGTTGAAGTGTAATTTGTCTGCTTGGATAAAGACTGGTTCTTTGCTCAGATTTAATTTCACCCAGCCATTATTGTCTTCGTAGCGTATGCTCTCTTGCTCTACGACTTTAGAGACAAAGGCTTGTAGATGTAGAGGTTCTTTATTGAGTTTAAATTGATCTTTTTCTAGTCGTGCAAGATTAAGTACTTTCTCTACTTGCTTATTGAGTCGGACATTTTGTTGCTTGATGATGTTGGCATACTTGGTTAGTCGGTCATCTCCTTGGATGCTCTTATCTGTAAGGAGATAATCTGACGCAAGTTTGATAGATGAGATTGGGGTCTTGAACTCATGCGTCATATTATTGATAAAGTCAGTCTGTAGATCTGTCACTTGTTGTTGACGTAAGATGACCCAGATGGCATACATAAAGGCGAGGATAGAGAGGATTGTCAAGGCACTAAACAATAGCGGAATTCTCAAATCCTTAATAAGAGAACTAGATCTCGAAGGAAATTGTACGACGAAGTAGTAAGTCAAGTCATCGAACTTAGGGTGGTCCTCTGAGACAGTTTCCTTGTCTTGGTCTTCAGTGAGATTGCAATAATTACTGTAGAGGTATTCATCATTGGCGCAATCATATACCGCATACTCAAATTCTATATCCATAGAGGCTTCTGTAAAGGCCCTCACTAGATAATCCTCTAGTATGTTGGCATCGATAGCACTATTGACATTGACGGAGTAGTAGTTGGAAGAACGACGCTGGATGAGCTTGGCTTTGGGTAGTTCTGTTTTGTTATAAGCAGAGATGTTTTCTGCTACAGTGTGGAGGGACTTTGAGACATTATGATGAAACTGCTCCTCTTTCAGGTCATAAGATTGTAGAAGCCAGAGCCCTTGGAAAAAGAGCAAGCCTACAATGGCTAAGGCCCCCAATATCAATATAAGCCGTATTCTGTTGATGGTTTCGTTCGTATTTAAGCCCAATTTGCACTCTGCAAAGGGGAGTAGCAAGTTAACCTATTCTGTTTTTAATTTGATTGTAGGCTTATTAACAACTCATTTGAACATGTATCTTGCGCAGGTGAGAATTATCGTCTTAAGTTTTCTATTTATTTGTTTCTATCAGAGTGGTTCTGCTCAGGTCAAAAACCCCTTTGATATACAGCGCACCGATAGTACTGCTGTAGAAGTAGCTCCACTTCCCGCTGCAGGGCAGGTACTAGATACTAAGTTAGATGACGAAAACCCCTTTTCAGTATCACACATCCCTATTCGTAAGAATCAATACAAGGAAATTGAGCGCTTAGCATTGCCAAAGGGTCAAGTCCAAGAGAATATCTCTTTGGTCTACCTGCCACTGTGGATGATTATCCTTTCTATGTGTATTCTGGCTTATCTATTGTTCATAAAGCGAGACCATCTCACCGTTTTATTGAAGTCTATACTGAACGACAACTTTATGAAATTGTCCAATTATGAGGCCAATGGAGGTAAAAATCCGGTCTATATACTTGGATACGTCTTGTTTTTGCTGAATTTTTCGCTTTTACTCTATATGCTCTGTACAAAGCTCTTCAGCTATAATCCCGAGTACTTATACATAGGATTGTTGGCTTTGACTATAGCATTCTTCTGGGGCAAGCACCTGGTCAGCTTTGCCGGTAGCTGGGTCTTTAGGTTGCAAAAGGAGACAAGTTTATACGATTTTACGTTGATTTCTATCTATAATCTGGTAGGCGTGATGCTCCTTATCCTCAATATATTAATGGTATTTGGGCCACAGTCTTGGGTCCGTGGGCTAGGCTTTGTAGGTGTAGGACTCTTTATAATTAGCTTATTGTCAAGGTATTATAAGACCTTGCGGATAGGGCAATCCCAACTCAACAACCATTTTTTCCATTTTTTTCTTTACTTTTGTGCCTTCGAAATAGCCCCTTGGGTGATAGTCTTTAAGGTTGTCAAAGACCTAATTTGAGTTAAGTAAGAACTAGGAGATTTATTTATGGCGGGAGGTTCTAAATCAGAGTCCGAAGAATCGTACGATAAGATAGAGACAATATTGATTTCTCAGCCTAAACCTGAGCGGTCACCTTATTTTGACATAGCGGAAAAATGGGGGATCACAATTGATTGGCGTCCATTCATCCATGTCGAGCCCGTTACAGAAAAGGAATTTAGAAAAAATAGACTCAGACCTGACGAGTTCACTATTATCATATTTACGAGTAAGCTGTCGATAGAGCACTTTTTTAGAATGTGCGAGGAGATGCGAGTTAAGATGTCTCAGCAGACCAAGTACTATTGCCTGACAGAAGCTATCGCCAACTACCTCCAGAAGTTTATCGTCTACAGAAAGAGAAAAGTCTTTGTCGGTACAAGAAAAATAGTTGACCTCGCTTCAGCTTTCAATAAGCATAAGGCTACAGAAAAATACCTTTTGCCTTGCTCTAACCTCGGCTCTAAAGACGTCGTAACGTACTTGAAAGATAATGAGATCGATTATCAAGAAGCGATGATGTACAGAACGGTAAGTTCTGACCTCTCCGATCTTAAGGATATAACTTACGATTGCCTTGTCTTCTTCAGTCCACTAGGAATAGAATCCCTGTACGATAACTTTCCGAAGTTCAAGCAAAACAAAACTAGGTTGGCCATCTATGGTAAGACCACGAGTGCAGCTGTTCTCGACAAAGGCCTTAAGATCAATATCAAAGCACCATCCCCTGAGACCCCCTCTATGTCTGGTGCCCTGACCAACTACCTCAATCTTTCCAACAAGAAGAAGTAACGCTTGCTAAAAGACAGGTGGTTGTAATTTCTATTAAGTCCAGGCCTAAACCCCAAGTGGTAGCCAGATTATAACCGAATGCATGCAAAATTGCTCTTTGTGATTATATGCATCCACATACGAGGAAGCGCATAGCCCCTGTTGCTGAGTGCTTGTAAAGGTGCACAGTTAGCCGTATCTTAACGGTTAAGTGACTTGTGTGTAAGGATAGGTGAGGTTATAAGGTTGTTAGTGATAATCGAAAATCGGAATAAGATTACAAATGAAATAATTAGCCTATAAAGTAATTGTAACTTGTTAAAGTAAACCTAAATATGTTTATAATATGTATTTTTAATATTAGTTCTCGTCATAAGTAAAAAACAGTTATGAAAATACTTATTCTATCAATTTTATTGACATTTGGATATTCAACGATGAATTATAGTTTAGCTCAGTCAAATAATATAGAGAAAGAAGAGCGAGAAGCTGAAAAGGAAAGGGAGGAAGCTGCAAGAGAAGCAGAGAAAGAAGAGCGAGAAGCTGAAAAGGAAAGGGAGGAAGCTGCAAGAGAAGCAGAGAAAGAAGAGCGAGAAGCTGAAAAGGAAAGAGAGGAAGCTGAAAGAGAAGCAGAGAAAGAAGAGCGAGAAGCTGAAAAGGAAAG
>CALBWK010000216.1 GCA_937969415.1 uncultured Saprospiraceae bacterium
TCCTCCCACGCATTGGATACTGTTGTAAAGACATCTCTTTCTGTTTCCCCTGCGCCTTCCAACTTAAACTTTACAGTTGTACCTATAGGTGCTGTAGTGAAAATTTTCATCGTAATAGCATTCATCGTCGTGAAGTCTAAATTCTCTGACAGATCTATTTTGCTCCCCGCCCAGATATCTCCACCATCTCTGACGATTTGTGCGACTTGGGCACTGGTGTTGATGCCAGAGAGTTGTGGGTTATCGATAACTGTTGCAGTGCCACCATTGAAGTCTATAAAATCATCCGTTGTAATTGTCTCTTCAAAATCTATAGGTAAGGATTGGGCTGAAATCTGAGTAACTGATGTCATCAATAACAAAGTGATGAAGGCTAACATACTGTTGTGGAACATAATTAGATTTTTTCTAGTAATGTAAATCTATGCTAAAAAGACTAGTGGCTTGCCTCACACCGGTCATTTGAAGTACATCATAGGTACAACCAGTCAGTATAAGTTGTTTTACGGTCGAGAATTGACCCAGTAACTGCCATCTACAAGAAATTCTTTTTTCCAAATTGGCACTTCATTCTTAAGGGTATCGATGGCATAGCTGCAGGCTTCAAAGGCAGCTTTTCTATGCTTGGAAGATGCGGCAATGATGACTGCGATGCCTTCGAGTTCTACTTGACCAGTACGGTGGTGTATGCTGATTTTTTCTATACCGTATTTTTCTATGGCTGCTAGGGCAATTTTTTCCATTTCTCTGATTGCCATTGCGACATAAGCTTCGAAGAATAAGTGTGTCACTTCTTTCCCTTTGTTCCATCGGCGCACAGTGCCTACAAATATATCTATGCCTCCACACTTTTCGTCCAAGACATAATTGTAACAATCGTCTATCGAGAGAGGAGTGGGTAATACTTGTATGTCTATATGGCTAGCCACCGCTCACAGGAGGTATAATGGCGATTTCATCGCCCGGTGAGACGGATAATTCATCGTCTGCATACGCTTGGTTGATAGCGACAACGTATGATTTGTATTCTAAAAATTTGGGATAGGTTGTATTAAGATAGGCTTTGAGTTCGCGGACAGTAAGGCTCTTGTCTTTGTCTAAGATCAATTCTGAGCTGCCAACAATTTCTTTTGCAACACCGAAGCAGAGTACTTTCATATCTATTAGGTCTTGGTCAAAGGTATTTAAATAATAGTCGTAGCGAAACGATAAGGACAACAATCGCTGTAATGCGTCTTATGGTGATAGGGTTTAGTTGGTGTAGGGTCCAGCGGACACCTATTTGTCCACCCAAGAAGACAGCTAATGTCAAGATTAACAACTTGTTTATGCTGAGATTGCACCCATAGGTCATCCACTGTCCTAGCAAGCCGGCTAAGGAGTTGACTAAGATGAATATCGCTGAAGTCGCTGCAATGGTTTTGGGTTTACCCCAGCGACTAAGATGCAATAATGGAGAAAGAAAAATCCCCCCTCCTATACCGACCACACCTGATAGAAAGCCGATGCTGCCTCCTATAGCTGCATTACCGTATTGGGGCATCTTGATAGTGGACGTTCTTCTGTCTAGGATCATCGTAGCTGCAGCTAACAAAAGACTGATAGCCAGTAGAATAAAAAAGACACGTTCTTCAATAAGTAGTCGACCCCCGAGAAAAGCCAAAGGTATACTCATTGCAATTAGGGGAAGTGTTCTGTTCCAATCAAGATACTTGTGCTTATTGAATAAAAATACAGAAGCTCCTACAACGACAATATTGCAGATCAAAGCCAACATTCTTATGTCTTCGAAAGCCATAGGAAATAGGCTTAGCACTGCCAAATAACTGGACCCTCCACCAAAGCCTACAGATGAATAGACAGAGGCAATAATAAAAAAGAGAAGAGCCATTAAATATATGTCGGACATAGTCGGCCGAATATACAAACAAGAATGTTGTAATGATGCTATCTATTTCAGTATGCCTACCTTTACACTTGTTATGAAGAAGTTTACACACTTAGACAAAGAGGATAATCCGATGATGGTCGATGTAGGTCATAAAGAGACCACAGACAGGGTGGCAGTGGCAAAAGCGATTATGAGCTTAGATGAAGAAATTCTTAGTCGACTAGAGGGTAACGAAATCCAGACAAAGAAAGGGCCTATTTTTCAGACAGCGATATTGGCTGGAATTATGGCGACTAAGAAAACCAGCGATCTTATTCCGCTTTGTCATCCACTAGCCATCCATAAGTCCTCTGTAGATATTCGTGTCAATGCTGATAGGAAGGTAGAGATTGATTGTACCGTAAAGCTAACTGGGAAAACTGGGGTGGAGATGGAAGCGCTCACAGGGGCTAGTGTAGCGGCTTTAACTATATATGATATGTGTAAAGGATTTTCTCACAATATCATCATTGAGCAAGTCAAGTTAATGAAGAAAACAGGCGGAAAAAGTGACTTTGAAAGAGAGTAAAAAGCATACCAAACATACTGCTTTGACAAAGCCTGTCGGTGGAGAGTATCATCGAAATGAATGGGCGCTTCTCGGTGCGCCATGTAGTATACTAAATCAGTTCGCAGAAAAATTAGCAACTCAACTGAACAAGGAAATGCGAGTAGGCTATATCGATGCTTCTCACGAAGAAGTCAAGAGCGAACATCCTTACAGTATTTACTATCATGATAAGCAAGCCTTCGCACAGATAGATACCCACGTGGCTTTTGCTCAGAAACAGAATCGAAAGTATTTTGATTCATTAGATCTACTATTAATTAATGGAAATCATTTTGTTGGTGATAAGCAGATCGTCTTTATCAACGATAAGAAGAAAGATTCTCTAAGAAGAAAATTGGATCGACTTACAGACATACGCATAGTTCTCGTCGATTCTAAGGAGCAAGAGATTTATGATTTTTTACAACCATTTATCTCAAAGGATGTCCAGTTAATTAATATTGAAGAAGTAAAGAAAGTCGTCGATATAATTAGCGGCGATAGTCAAAATTACATACCTCTACTGAAAGGACTTGTCTTAGCGGGTGGCAAGAGTCAGAGAATGGGGAGTGATAAGGGCACAATTGATTATCACGGCAAATCTCAGAGAGAGTATGAGGCCGATATGCTCACTGGATTATGTGAGGAAGTGTTTTTGTCATTCAGTCAAAATCAATCTGATGAGGCTGTGAGGAGCTACCCTGTGATCAAAGATACTTTTGTCGGTCTGGGCCCTTATGGTGCTATATTGTCTGCATTTAGAGAGCATCCCAATTACGCCTGGTTGACTGTTGCTTGTGACTTGCCCTTACTGAATGGAGTAGCATTAGATCTCTTGGTGGCTAGGAGAAATCCTTCTAAGTTGGCAACTTGTTTCCATAATCCTGAGACAAATTTTCCTGAGCCATTGATTACGATATGGGAACCTAGAGCCTATCCTGTTTTGCTAGAATTTCTAAGCCAAGGCTATTCTTGCCCGCGTAAGGTATTGATCAATACAGAGGTGGAGGAGATTATTGTAGATGATGTAGATTTTATGGTCAATGTCAATGACCCTCAAGCGTTGTCAGCAATAAAAGAAAAATTGAAAAAATAGGTGCTACTATCTGTATAACAAAATAGGATAGACCTCTCCTTTGTCAAAGTTGTTCTTTCCTCTTGGTAGCTTGATAAAGGCATCCGCTTCAGCTAAGTTGGCCAAGTCGCCAGAACCATTTCCTTTTTGTGGAGTGGCGAGTAGTTGGCCAGTAGAAGAGTAAGAAATTTTAACTTCGAGAAAATAGGTAAGATCGGGGTTGAATTCTATTGGATTTGTGAGAGCAGCATACTGTGTTTTTCTCAATGGTACACCAAGCGACTCAGCTAACCATTCTGCAAAGTAGTAGTGCATACACATAAAGGACGAAATAGGATTCCCAGGAAAGGCAAAAATTGTACAGGATTCTCTGCGGCCGAACCAAAAAGGTTTACCCGGGCGCTGAGCCACTTTGTGAAATAGTTTTTGAGCACCAAGTTCTTCTAAGACTTCTGGGAGGAAATCATATTTGCCTTTGGATACGCCACCGCTCATCAAGATGACGTCATATTGATTCAAGTAGTTTTGCATTTGTGATTTTATCTCCTTCTTGTTGTCAATTAGATGAGCAGTATCGCAATCTATTCCCAAAGTGCTTAGGAAAGTACTTATCTGAAAAACATTTGATTTTCTAATTTGATGAGCCAATGGTTTCTGATCGATGTCGACCAGTTCATTGCCAGTAGAAATAATGATAGCTTGAGGCAATTTGGCCACCTTAACTTTATGCTGGCCAAGGCTGGCTCCTACACCTATCTCTGCTGGTGAAATAATTGTGTTAGTGGCCACTACGAGTTCTTCAAGTTGACGGTCAGAGCCTTTGTGATGAACATTTTTGTGCTTGATGACCTCAGATAAATTGATAAGTGCTAGTCCTTCTGTGATAGTGAGATCTTCGTATCTGATTACAGTGTCGCATCCCAAAGGAAGTATAGCACCGGTCATCACTTCGTAGCAAGTTCCAGGTTCTTTTTTTTCTTTTTGTGAATCCCCCGCTGCGGCGACGCCTTCTAGGGAGAACTTTCGTTTGCCATCTGAAAAGTCTTGATGTGCAATCGCGATGCCATCCATAGTGACACGGTCATAAGGTGGCAGAGGTCTATCTGTGTGCCAAGATTCTTTAAGGACTCTGCCTATGGATTGGGATAGAGATACAAGCTCAGTACCAAAGTCTCCTCGATTGGATGTTACGATTTCTAAGGCCTTGTCTACGTCTATCATTAGCCACCTATTGTTGTCATTGATTCACTAATGTTGGGTAGTTTTTTTCTTTGCGCCTCAGCTTCGAATCCATCTTTGTGCTTCTGTCCAATTGCAGAATGTATAGCCTCCAGTAGTTGTGCATCGCTAGCGCCAGCCCGCATCAAGTCTTTGATATTAAAGATGCCTTCATCATAGAGACAAGTCTTAATAGTGCCTGTAGGTGTCAGCCTTATTCTGTTGCAGGTCCCACAAAAGGTCCTTGAGTAAGCTGGTATAATGCCGAAACTACCATGATGCCCAGCGATCTTATAATTTAGGGAAGTCGAATTTTTATCGTCTTCTAGCTTTATGGCTGGGCCATAGTGTGCTTCTATGTGATGGAGTATTTTTCTGTAGTCCCATTCGAGTTTTTCATAATGAGCACCTTTACCATTGAACGGCATCTCTTCTATAAATCGGACTGAGATATTTCTTTCTTTTGTCAGACCTACCATTGGTATGAGGTCTTCTATATTTCTATCTTTTATAACGACAGCATTGAGTTTGAGATCTAGATCTCTCTGAGACATTTCTTCGAGACAAGCCCATACGGTATCAAAGTAATCTCTTCTTGTAAGGTCATAAAATCGCTGCTTGTCAATGGAATCTATACTTAAATTGAAGTTTCTTACACCATAGCTTTGCAGTTCATCTAGATACTTAAGTGTTTGAGTGCCGTTTGTGGTGATGGCAATTTTATTGATGCCTTTAATTTTGCTGAGGCTTTTGATGAAGTACATAATGTCCTTCCTTAGAAACGGCTCTCCACCCGTGATTCTAATTTTAGATACGCCTTGTTGGCTCAGGATACTGGCTACCCTTAGTAACTCTTCGTAGCTCATCAGTTGTTGCTGCTTGACAAAGTCTATACCTTCGTTAGGCATACAATAGAAGCATCTCAAGTTGCACTTGTCAGTGACTGCAATTCTTATGTAGTCAATGATGCGATTATGTTTGTCGACCAACTTACTCACGGGTTCTTGCGTGTATTGGCCCTTCTTTATATTTCAAAGGCTGGCCATTTTTTTGTCTGAATACTGCTAAAATTTCTGCGGCGATGGCGTGTGCTATTTCTTCTGGAGATTCTGCACCTATATCTAATCCTGTCGGGCTATGGATATACTCTAGTGTAGCAATATCTAAGTCAGCAATTTCTGCATTCATTTTGTGAAATCGTTTCTTGGGTCCTAATAACCCAAGATAGGGTGGTGCAATTTTGATGAAGTGTTGTAGGACAATCTGATCCCATTTGTAGTCGTGTGACATTAATACGACTGCGGTATAGTCATGCGTTTGGACCCTCGTGTGCTCTTCAAAAGATATGACGCGATGGACTTTGCTTACGAGTTCTTTGCTTAATTTTTTGAGGCGCCCTATGATCCATATTTCCCAACCTAGTGTATGTCCAACTTGTGCCATAGCATTGACATCATAATTATCTCCGATGATAATCAATCTCGTCTCAGGTCTTATAAATTCTAACAAGACTCTATGAGATTTTTTATGAGATTTTATCTCGAATATTCTGTGCGATTTTTTTTGTTTAACGACCTGGATAGCCTTTTCTAATTCTTCAGATGGAATGTCTAAAATTTGAGGGGTAGGTTGCTCTTGATGGATCAATATGTTTTGCAGAGCTATTTTTCCATTAGAGGTGATAACCTTTGTCAAGATGGTCGGTTGCTCAGCGTAGAGTAAAGATCGCAGTAGTTCTATTTCGTTGTGAGGATCTGAGGATTCTATGGGTGTTAGCAAGACTTCTACCTTCCCATTACAACCTAGCCCAACACCTATCTGGTTGTTATCATCTTCTAACGTATCATAGACGACTAGAGAAGGCGTATTAGTGAAGATTGCATTTTGAGCTTGTCGTAAGGCATCTCCTTCTAGGCAGCCACCGCTGATGCCACCGACCCACATACCATTAGATCTGACCAGCATCCGAGCACCTATCCTTCTGTAGGAAGACGCCTCTACACTCACGACAGAGGCCAGAGCCACTTTTTCGGTACTGTGGTCAAGCGTATCGTAGACAGAAATTATTTTTCTTATTTCTAGCAATTTGAGCAGGCAATTATCATAATGTGAATCAGCGCTTTTACGCTTATCTATGGCAAGATAGACAATTGGTATGGAGCAATTATTATAGGTATAAAACTAATACAACCGAAAAGCAGGTTAGCGCCATTCGGTTGCATAAGTTTTATTTTATGATTCTCTGAGTTATAATCTAGAGAGCGCCTTGCTGAGGTCTTCTAAGAGATCATTGACATCCTCCACACCTATAGATAGACGAATAAGAGAATCTGTCAACCCTACTTTTAATCTATCTGCCCTTGGAATAGAGGCGTGAGTCATAGAGGCAGGATGTCCAATGAGTGATTCTACACCGCCGAGAGATTCTGCTAGAGCGAATAACTTTGTACCACTCAGCACTTTCTTAGCAGAGCTGAGCTTATTGTTTTTTAAGTCAAATGACACCATTCCTCCAAAATGATTCATCTGCCTTTTGGCAACGGTATGACCTTTGTGGGTCTTGAATCCTGGGTAGTACACTTTGGATACTTTTTTATGATCTCTGAGGAACTCAGCGACTTTTTTGGCGTTTTCGCAAGAGCGCTGTACGCGGAGGTGTAAGGTCTTGATACCTCTTAGCATCAAGAAACAATCCTGAGGACCTGGCACGGCTCCAGCCGCATTTTGAATGAAATACAGTTTGTCTGCCAATGACTTACTCTTAGTAATGACAGCGCCCATAACCACATCTGAGTGTCCACCTAGATACTTGGTGCAAGAGTGCCAGACAATGTCGGCACCGAGATCTAATGGGTTCTGAAGGTATGGAGAGGCAAAGGTGTTGTCTACAACTACCTTGAGGTTATGCTTTTTAGCGATTTTCACGACAGCCTTGATATCGACGATATTGAGCATCGGATTCGTTGGCGTCTCTACGAGGATAAACTTTGTCTTAGGCGTTATGTACTTTTCGATATTAGACGCTTCAGACATATCTATAAAGCTGGCCCCGATCCCAAATTGGCCAAAAACCTTAGTAATCAATCTATAGCTCCCACCATAGAGGTCATTGGTAGAAATGATCTCATCTCCAGATTTGAGGAGCTTGATGATGGCATCTAGAGCCGCCAATCCACTAGAGAAGCAGATGCCATAGCGACCATTCTCTATGGTAGCTAAGCTCTCCTGTAAGGCATCTCTGGTAGGGTTTTGAGTCCTTGCGTACTCGAATCCTTGATGTTTGCCAGGGGCTTTTTGTACATAAGTGGAGGTTTGATAAATAGGCGTCATTATAGCGCCTGTAGAGGGGTCTGGCTTGACGCCTGCGTGTATGGCTTTAGTACCGAATTTCATTTTGCATGATTTATGAGTCCAAAAGTAACGAGAATCTCGATGCTTGGCTATGGAGATGGTCCGCTTACAATGAAAATAAAGGTACTAGAACCCTATATGGGTGGGTATCAGAGCGGTTTTATACAATATATAGAGAGCGATATCAGTTATACCAACGATAATTAATTCCTAATCAACCATTGCATATGGAGCAAAGCTACACTACTAACCTTCTTTTAAAATATCTATACCGTGAAACTTCCTTGACAGAGACCTTAGAGATAGAAAATGCTATCGCTGAAAGTCCAATGACCAAGAAAGAATACCTTAAACTGAGAAAAGGTTATCTCAGGTTTCCAAAGGTGAAGTTTTATCCTTCAGATGAAACTATGGCTGGTATCCTTAATTACAGTAAATCTGTTGCAGTAGGCTGCTAGACTTCTAGATATTCAAGAAATATGAGAGGCTGTTTCACTAGGTGAAGCCGCCTCTTTTTTTGTGCCCTGCTTCACTACCTTCTAACTCCAAATGGGAGAACAGTGTTTATTTATTATCTAATTCAACTATGCACTCTGCACTAAAAAACTATGCACTCTGCTCTATTATCTAATTCAACTATACACTAAATTCTAACCGAGTACTCCGGTATCTTCGCTTCAAAGGCTTTGATCAACTGTGGCATCGTCTTTATCCCATTCTCATTCTCTATCAACCGATCATCTATAGACTTAATAGGCGTTAATTCACCCATCGTCCCTGTGCAGAAAACTTCATCGGCGCTATATAGCTCTGTTAGGGAGAGGTTCTTTTCGTAGATTTCCATTCCTTCTTCTTTGGCAATCTCTAGGATGAGCCCACGTGTAATGCCCGGGAGGCAAGCATCGGCAAAGGGTGTGTAGAGGATTCCTTTTTTAGACATAAAGATATTGGTGCCGTTGAGTTCAGAGGCAAAGCCATAAGCGTCGAGCATCAAGGCTGCATCAGCGCCAGCGACATTGGATTCTATTTTGGCCAAGATGTTATTAATGAGGTTGTTGTGGTGAATTTTTGAGTCTAGGTGGGCAGGAGAGTTTCTTCTTATGGAAGAGGTGATAATCTTTATGCCGTGCTCATTATCGTAGACAGGTGCTTTGTATTCTGGGACAATGATGAGGGTGCAGCCCATTTGATTGAGTCGGGGATCCATACCTGAGGTGATCTTTTCTCCTCGGGTTAGCGTAAGGCGTACGTGAACACCATCCGTCATATTATTGGCCTTGAGAGTTTCTTTGACTGCTGCAGTAATCTCTTCTCTTGTAGGAACATTCTGAAAGTGCATTGCCTTAGCAGAGGACATCAATCGATCGAGGTGTCTATCTAGGACAAATATGCCACCCTTGTAGATACGCAGACCTTCCCATACGGCGTCGCCACCTTGCACGACACTATCAAATACTGAGACCTTGGCTTCTGATCTGTGATATAGTCTGTCTTTGACCCAGATTTGGAGGTCTTTATTGAGCGGATTAAATTTCTGAAGCATTGATTTTTATTTGTAGGGCTAAGTTGGGGAATATGAAGGTAGAAAACCAAAGAAGTAGGCGAATATGTATAAGACTTGATTTTGTACATTGGCTTAATTTATTCTGATGATTCGTTACCTTTAATTTCTGAAAGAATGAAGAGCAACAACCTCATGGCAAAAAAAGAAAAGACGCAAGAAGAAACCAGTAGCAAGAAAGTGGCAAAAGCCAAAAAGGATAATCTAAGCAAATTTGATACTAGAGGAGTCCAAACACTATTCAGGACGCAGTTGAGAAATCACTACAACCTCATTAGGATGTTAGATAATAAGGCGGGTATTATTTTAACGATGAACTCTATCGTGATTTCCTTAATGATGGGTGTCATTTTTATGGCGCCGACGGAATCTAGAGAGGTCCTCCAATTTGGCTCCAAAGTATTACTCAATTTTGGAATGACTTCAATGGTTTTTGCTTTGCTGTCATTATTGCCACACCGTTATTCAAGGAACAATAAAGGCAGCCTTTATGCAGGCACTTTCGCTAAGTTGACACTCGATGAATACAAAGTCGAAATAGGCCGCATTATGAAAAGCGGTAATAGTCTGTATGATGAAATGATGACTGATTAATATTATTTAGGGAAAGCCATTCCTATAAAGCAGAAGCTGATTTTTGTTTCAATTTGTAGCTTTCTAATTGGACTTGTAGTCAGTATCGTACACACCTTATCTCACGGTGTTATGATAGAGAAACTATTTTTTGGATAGTCATCAAAAATTGAAACCCAATCTTAAGCTAAAAGTATTTTGCTCTGTATTAAAAGAATAATACGGATGGATAATAAAAGTTCCCAATGGTTGTAACCAAAGGCCTAGAGTAGCGCTGTTTCTCCAAGGAGATATCGGCTCGTTATCTAGGTGCACTCTCCCATAATCATAGCCGAGAACCATACCGACACCCATTGGAAGGATGTTATTTTTCCAATTAAATAAGTGTATACGTAGATCCACATTATGGTAGAAGGCCGACTGTCCTCGCCATCGCTCATTTCTCCAACCTCGTAAGCCTGAAGTATTGCCAAGCGCAGGGTAGTGGAAAAATTGTAAATCTCCGAAAGATTTTTCAAAGCCAACTTGAGTAGCCATTACAATGAGTGGTTTGTTGGCGAGACGAAAATGAATACTGGCATTGGTGGTTATTTCTGTAACTCTTTCTAATTCACTGATACGGTACAGTTGTCGTAAGGAAGCCGATAACGAGACACCATTGGTCGTAAATATCTTATTGTCTTTGTAGTCGAATCGATAACCTAGCTCTCCTCCTAGATAATGTCTAAATTCTAGTTCTTCAGATGAAAAACCTAGAATATCGTCAGTGCTGACTCGACCATCTGTCACAGAAATATTGCGAAATTGATAGAGAGGACCTATGTCAAATGAAAAATGATTCTTGCTAAATAGGGAGATCCCGAGATATGACTCAACAGCTTGCATCCTCACCCAATTGAATTGTAGTCCTCTTGATAAATCATTTTCAGCTTGAGCACCTAAGCCAAAATAGTTTTCGTAGAAAGGAAAGTCGACGGAAAACTTTGGCTTAAAATCTACTTGATTAATGATATCTGGGAAGTGTCCTTCATAGCTCAAGAGTAAAGTACCACGACTTCCAGGTGCAAAACTTGCAGAGACTCTTTGCTTGGCTTGAAAAGGGTCTTTTCTCCAGCTATGATTAGTCCAACTCACCCCACCGCCAAACCAAGTGCCGTCATCCAAGGTGTAGCCTAAAGTGAGAAATGGCAGATTGGTATCATAACGATAGCTTTCTCTATCATAGGTGCTGACTTCTATGTCTGTACTGGTTTTGTCTATAATGGATCCAGTTGTAGATATTCCTTCTTTATTATCATAGACAAATATCTTAGTGTTAGTCTTGTTATCAATCTGGTCTTCTCCAGCGCCGCCTATAATGCTAATTTTTATTTTACTTTTGTTAGTGCCACTTATGGAAAAGTGATCATCATCTCCTCTGCCGTACAGGCGAAGCTCTTTTGTTTCTTTTGGATCAAAGACTCTTTCAAATTTTGTAAACTTTTCGTTGTCTTTTATGACATACATCATCACAGATACAGCACCCTTGTCTAGTATTTCAATGTCAAAATAGTTTTCATCATCGCTGCCTACGATTTCAACTTCTTCGGAAAGAAAATCATAAAGACGTCGACCTATTTTCATTAAGTTCTCTCTTCTTTCTTTGAGAAGATTGGCAATCGTGGTGGTCTCAGGCAGGTCTTGTATTTCTGATGGAAATGCTTTGATTGCGTCCTTAATTACCTCATCTGTAAGATTATTTTGCAACTCTCTAATGATGTCTTCCCATTGATCCCAAGTCAATTCATTTAAGAAAAAGCGGTCAAAATTCTTAGCATTAAAAGAAAGATGTTTGGCGTCCTTAACATCACCTTTCATTGTTTTTAGTTTCTTCTGGATGAATGAGGCAACATACCAAGGAACGACACCCTTAAATTTGTAAAAGGCCTGATCTCTATCTCGTGGAATAGGTCTGTAGATGTTTTTCCCTTCTTTCTTAAATCGAGCCCATCGCCACTGATCATCATGTCGATCCCAGTCGTGGATCCATAGGTCAAAAATTCGGGACTTAAGAACCCATTTCTGATCTACATAGTGATTCTTTTTGGTTCTTAATATTTCTAGCAAATCTGTATAACCAATAATCTTGTCACTGTTACCAAACTGCGTATAATCGCTCCAGTCGCCCTTTGGCCTTTCTTCGAGTAGATACAGTTCTTCATTGAACTGACTATTGTAATTGCCAAGACCCCGCTGATGTTGGAGGTATACCAACTTCGGTGTTGTGTAATAAATATTGGCCGCCTCAGACAAGCTGGGGAGTATAAGTGCTCCGTATGGGTGGGAGGCACTGTTCTGATCCGCAAGCACTTCCAAGAGTCGTAGATTTACAAATTCAGGCGGCACTAGTTTGGTATAATCTTTTTTTATGGAGCGGAGGATGTACTGTCTTCCATCTTGATGCTGAAGGCGTAGGGAGTTGGATGCCATGCCGCCACCTTTCTTGATTGGGATGAGTCCACCATATTTGGATTCTAGATTAATAGTAATAGCCTGAACAGGGGTGGCCCAGAGGTCTCGATATTGATCACCAAGAAATATTTTCTTTAAAGGACCTGCGTTAAATTTATTACTGGCTGGAAGTGTTGTGGTTTTTTGTGTGACAGGATTGTAGGTGTGCTCTTCAGTGACAGTTCCTGCTCTGGGAGCACGTACTAAGGTCTTGAATTCTATTTCGGATTGCGGATGTTCATTATCTTCGACGACAAAGAAAGTGGCGTGAGCTTCAAAGTCTTCATAAAAATCCACTCTGACATAACCTCTAGCTGAGCGGGCATAATCTGCTGAACGACCATTGGCTATATAATCTGCTTTTCCACCAGCACCGCTTACGATATACTTTAGTTTGCCTTTGTCAAAGTACTGTAGACCATGGTCATGGCCTGCAGCAAAGAGGACATTGATATTTAGTTTGATCGCTAGGTTATTGATACCTTGCACCAATTCTTTATTGAGTGTATTTGTGTTGTCTTGTTTTGATCCAGTAATCGTTCTGTAGGCTGGATAGAGTGAGCCTATGATTGGAAGAGGGATATACAAGTTATGCTTCCAAGCCTGTAATGGAAATAAGTGTTGCTTGATACCAAATTTTCCACCGTGTGTCCCATCCGTATACACAGGATGGTGCATCATAACGACTATCTCATCATTCTTGTATTTTGTAAATATTTCTCCCATTCTTTTGATGAGATCTCCTCGAGACTGGAGATCACAACCCGTATTCATTTCTTTTTCTCCTGACCAATTGTGCAACCACCATTGTGTATCTAGGAATACGAACACAAGGTCTTTGTTGATTTTTATGACTTTGGGATCACCGCAAGCATTTTTCGGATAGAAGTGTACAGGCTTCTCTTTGTTGTAAGATTTGATGTATTTTTCTTGACGCAGAATAGCTTTTCTACCTCCTGATTTGTGTTTGTTCCAGTCGTGATTACCCGGAATAAAGTAAGTTTCTCCTTGGTGAAAACTTGAACAATCTAGTTGTGCATTGATAATGTCTTCAGCATAAACTCTAGTCGGTGAGCCTTTTGCGGGCATACCATAAGGGTAGATGTTGTCACCCAGAAATACCAGACTAGATTCTCCAGTTTCTTTTGCGAGGTCTTTTTTGAGTGCCTCAAGTACACGATTGGTTTTGTTGTGAGCATCATCAAGTTCTCCTGTATCTCCGACCAAGTATAGGGAGTGCAGGATTTTTTTACCTTCAGAGGGTTTCAGTTGATCCCATTCTTCTGATTCACTACTATAAGAAGGATTATGTGTCGTGCCACAACTAGCAAGGAGAAGTATTGCTGATAAGAAGTAAATGCCTTTCATATATGAGGTCACTATTCTACAAATTCTTTAAGGTAAATTTACTTGTCTGTGTATTATGCTGAGATAGGCTGGTGGGGACCTTTCTGTTATTGCTGTACATTGTCCATCTAATTTGCAAGATAATGAGAATAATACTATCGGTTATAATTCTGCTTACTTTGATCAGCTGTCTTGATGCACAATCTAAACGTAGAGGATCTAAAGATAAAGGGACTAAAAGAAGTAATGATTCAAAATCTATAGCATTTGATAGGCTATTAGTCTTCGAGGACGATACTTCCACAAGATTTTCTAGGCCAGAATTTACTATCCCGAAATCTGAGTTGGGAATTGGTTTTGGTCTTCAGTTTCGGAAAGGCAAGGCCTATCATGAGATGCAGGTGCCTACTATACGACATGTGTCTTATGAGAGATCTTTAAACTTGAGTGGAACTTTAATGGAAACGTGAGATGGATTTTTTGATAATTTTCAAGGTGAGAGATTCAACTCATTTTTGGAATCTATGAGATATAAGTATGGCAGGTATTTAGATAGAGTAGGTGTTATAGAAACTTTTGGGACTTTTAAGGTTTTGTCAGCCGTAAGATAAGTTGTAATTCAAGGGACTATGACCTGATAGATAGATTGTCTAGAACAATTCAGCAATCTTAAAAATTTCAAAATCAGTATCAGATATTTTTAGTTAAATATATGTTGCTTTTTGTGGCTACACAAAAGCACCTGAAATATATATTGTCCTCGCAATGAGGCTGTTAGCTCTATGTGCTAAAATTTGGGTGTATACTCTTATTGAACAATGATTTACTTAATTGTGTTAAAGTCCTCATTGCGGAGTTCTATCAAGCAATTGAATAGCATTTGTTCTAATTTTGAATTTATAACCCCGCATTTTATCGATTCATTGACGATTTGTCATGTCGATATTAATCACCCTTCAATTGTTGCAATTATCTAATAGTGGATGCTAATTATAGCGGCTTATCTATTAGACAACCAACTTTTTATTGAGAATTGTTTATTGATTTTAATCTAGGTCAGTTAGATCAGATTGAGGAATGATGTATGTGAAGGATGATTTCTTTAATAAATAGCATGGTTAGTCGGCCCTTGCTTCGAGGGGTCTTTATTTTAGTGGTCATAGGTATGTCCAGTCAGATGGGTTATGCCCAGACTTTCCAATTGGATAAAACTGTTGATACAACCACTCCACAGCCTGGAGAAATATTCAATTACATAATCAATGCAACTTGTAACAGCTCCACACAAGATTGCGAAAGCGCTGTAATTACAGACCCATTACCAGCCAATTTAGACTTTGTGAGTTACAGTCAGCCCCTGCCCGCAGGTGTTTTGAGCTTGGGCTATGATGCAGCTACACATTCGATTTCATTTACATTTGATGCCACTGCTTGTCCTTCGTGTAATCCTGATGGACTTAATACAGACGAAGATGATTTTGCTCAAGGAGCCACCGTCCAATTAGTTATTCAGGTTAGATTTCCTTTTCAGGCCTTTTCTGGAACTTCAGCAATAAATGAAGTAGTAGGAACATCTAACAATGCCGGTAATCCTATAAGTACAGCAGCTACAGTAACTGCTACAGGTGGCACCCCACCTCAGACTGGATGTGATCAATTATTTGCTTATCATAATACACCGTCAGATGTTTCACTGACTGATGACTATTGGATATCTCTTAGCATATCTAATGCTGGATTATCTGATATTAATAACTGGATGTCTATTACTGAGTTTCCTAATGATGTGATTTTTGATTACTTCGTAACTCCAGAAATGCCAACCAAAAATCAAATAGGTTCAGTTTATTATGAGCGATCTGATATGATAGGCAGTTGGATTCATTGGACGGATTTCAATTTTAATACTAGTCAGCAGATAAATAAAAACACCTTAGGACTACCTGCAGGAGTAGAGGTAACTTCATTGCGAGTTGACGCCGGGACCCTCGAAGGCGACGGCTGTTGGAACCCTTTCCAGATTGGATGGCCTGAAAGTCTTAGGATGTATTTTGATTTGGATGCCTCCGTTATGAATGGAGATATAATTAATAGTTGTACAGATTTCACAGGGACTATAAATGGGGTGAGTTGTGCTGACTCAGATTGTAATGATACCGAAGTAGGTGCTGGAGATTTATTTATTTCTGCAGGAAAATCACCTAGGAATTTGTCGGGCAGTTATCAATTTGCACATGATCAAGGTGATGAGATGATTTTTAGATTTTCTTATTCTTCACCTCCAACGAATACAGATCCTATCGTAGGTGCGGTGATTGTAGACATATTGCCAGTCGGGATGACTTATGTTTCTCATGCGATTACTTCTGGTTCTGCCAATATCCAAAATCAAGTGCCTGTGTTAGAATTGGAAACCCTATCAGATGGAAGGCAGTTGGTGAGATTTGTATGGGCTGCCTCACTAGGCAATGAATTCACGTTGAATCCAACTGGTGCTTGGATTGGTTTTGCTTTAGAAATGGTGGTTAAGATTGATGAGAATATGACACCTGCGACATACACTAACGATTTATATTATTCCTCGACAGGTAGTGATCATAATTGTTTTTGGGGTGGTCAGACTCCTGACACGGAGGACTATCTGAATGGATATGGCTATGATGGGATGTGGTGTTTTGGCAGCACTTGGTTTGAGGTGCTCTATGTACCTCCTCCGGCTGGATTGGATGCAAGTAAAGAATCTATAGGTAGTACAGATTCACAATTCTCCAGTTTCCCAGATTATGGAACAACGGTACCTGGTGGTATCAGTAATTATAAAATAACACTAAGCAATCCTAATGCTACGCCGATCGATGAGCTTGTTATTATCGATGTATTTCCTTACATGGGAGACACAGAAGTGCTCAATAATTCTGTACCTAGGAATTCTGATTGGCGACCAGTCTTAGTAGAACCTATTATGGCTCCACCGGGGACTACCGTGTATTATTCTACTGCCAATAATCCTTGTAGAGACGAATTGGCTGGTATTAACCCAACGCCATTTCCGACGGGTTGTACTCCGGCTGCTTGGACTATTACACCGCCTTCGGATTTGTCTACAGTAACAGCTGTAAAGCTGGATTTGGGTAATACTGTTTTGAATCAAGGAGACATATGGGAATTGACATGGGAAATGCGTGCACCGCTTAATGGGGTAAATGTTGGAACTATGGCTTGGAATTCATTTGGTTATATAGGAACCAATGCAGACTTAGGTGTGGCACTGCTACCATCTGAACCCATAAAAGTTGGTATCGATATGACTACTGCTAGTGGTCCCTCTATTGGTGATTTTGTATGGGAAGATTTAGATAAAAATGGCCTGCAAGATAGTGGCGAACCAGGTATAGATGGAGTACGGGTCAATTTGTATGCTGATTCTAATAATAATGGAATAGCCGAGCCAGGAGTGGATGCGCTCTATACCTTTACGTTAACCTCACTTGGCGGGCAATATTTATTCACTGATTTTCCAGAAGGTGATTATTTCTTAGAGTTTCTAGATTATCCAAGTGGCTACTTTCCTACTTACAGTCATATTGGGTCAGACCCTTTGGTAGACTCAGAACCGTCTGTTACAGATATATTTTTTGTTTCATCGTCCACTGATAATCCAGGCTTGGATTTTGGACTGGTAGACGAAGTATTACCGCAGTTAGTAGATATAAGCGGTAGGGTGTATGAAGACATTAACTATGGAGGAGGAGATGGTCGCAGTTATAATGAAGCTGATGCTTCTGCCCAATCATCAGGGTGGTCTGCCGATGACATAGGCGTAGAAAATGCTGTTGTGGAATTGTATGATAGTGCCGGCAATTTCATATCTAGTACTTTGTCAGACGCCAATGGACTATATACTTTTTCTAATATTGCAGATGGAACTTATCAAATACGGTTGGTTAATCATTCCGTTGGCTCTAATAGAAATAGTAATTCTACCAACAAGACAATTGTCCCTGTACAAACTTTCAGAACTGATGGTACTATAGATATTATAAATGAAATTGGTGGTGTCAATCCTGCCTTAGTGGATGCTGCTACTAACACGACAGGTAGCAATTTGTCTTCACTTAATAGTTCTTCTGTTGTCGTACAGTCTTTGACAACGATTGTAACCAATGGTAGTACAGTAACAGGTGTAGATTTTGGTTATAACTTCGATACAGTTGTCAATACCAATGACTCAGATCAAGGATCGCTAAGACAGTTTCTTATAAATAATAATGAACTAGCCAACGACAAACTAGATCAAGAAGATAACCCGACCAATGGTGTCAGCTTCCCCAAAGACCCAGAATGGGAGACTTCTATATTTGTGATACCTGGTGCAAGTGTCCACACGATCCAGCCTCTTAGTGAATTAGAGGTTATTAGAGATCCCAAGACGCATCTTTCAGCCTACACGCAAGCGGGCTCAGCACAAGGACCTATAACCAATAGAACAATTGCTGTAGAAATAGTCGGGAATACAAATTTGTATGAAGGTGTAGAGATATTTTCAAGCGATGTACAGGTGTCCGGTCTTGCAGTTACTGATTTTCGAAATAGTATTTATAGTACTCAAAACAACTCCACAAATAATTTTATCTGGGGTAATTATGTAGGAACGGCTGCTGATGGTGTGAGCATTGCTAGTAGCTTTTCTGGTCAAGGTATATTCTTATTTAATGTCAATGACTCATATGTAGGGACTAATGGAGATAATAATAATGATAGTAATGAAGGTAACCTAGTATCCAATAGTTTTGATGGAATTACTCTTCGCTCTACGAGTAATGTCCTAATTGCAGGAAACTTTGTTGGAATTGATCAATCAGGTACTGTCGATATCGGTAACCGATTCAAAGGTATACACTTAAGAGATCCTGATGGCCCTAACGTAGTAGGTTTCGATGATAATTTACCTAACACGAATGCTGCTGATTATCGAAATGTGAGTTCTGGTAATGGCAATGATGGTGTCAGAGTATTGAACGGAGACAACCAAGTTATAGCAGGTAACTATTTCGGTACTGATCTAACTGGTACAGTTTCGATAAAGAACATCAACTTCGGTGTACAAATACAAGGGAATGTCAATAACCTAATTGTAGGTACAGATTCAGACGGCGATGACGATATCAAAGAGAGAAACTTAATATCAGGAAATGCGACAGGTATGCGTTTTCTTGTCGGGTCAACAGGAAGTAACAATAGAATCTCAGGAAATTTTATCGGAACTGATGTATCTGGAAATGCAGCCTTGCCTAATGAAAGAAATGGATTAGAAATCAATGGCCCAATATCTGGAGTAATTGTAGGAACAAATGCTGACACTGTCAATGATGAGATAGAAGGTAATGTCATTTCTGGAAATGGAGACGATGGGATAAGATTAACTGGTACCAATGACAATATAATAGCAGGGAATAATATCGGTGTTGCGTATGATGATGCGTCTCCTTTACCAAATGGCAAGAGAGGTATTTTCGTTGCAACTACATCGGCAAATACTACTATAGGATATGCCCCTGCTATGGCCAATAGCAATGAGCTCATAGTGGGGAATGATATAAAGCACAATGCAGATGTTGGTGTAGCGTTGGCAGGAATAGGCACAAGCAATAGAATCAGCAGAAACCAAATGGATAGCAATGGACAATTGGGGATAGATATAGACTATGACGGTGTGACGCCAAATGATGATGGCGATCCTGATAGCGGCCCCAATGACTGGTTTAATTTTCCAGTATTAGAATATGCAAGGATAGTTGGGGACGAACTGCATATTTGTGGTTTTGCACCTGCAGGTTCTGAAATAGAATTTTTTATTTCGGATGGCGGAGTGAGTCCTTCTCCATTGCCAGGAACCTATACGACAAGTTTTGGAGAGGGCGCTCTCTACTTATTTACAGCTTATGAGGGTGGACCCTTAGATGTTGACAACAGCGTAGATACTTATACCAATGATGGTACCGGCGCCACATCCACCAAGACGCAAAATAGGATTTTCATTAAGAGAAATATCGCAGGACTTCCTCTTACACAAGGATCAGAAATAACAGCTACTGCTACAAATTCGAGCAATAGTACTTCAGAATTTAGTGGATGGACCAATCTAGAAATCATAGAAATATGTAACGACGGTATCGATAATGATATGGACGGTCTTACCGATTGTGAAGACACCGACTGTGAATTAATTATTGCAGACCCAGGCCCAATTATCACCTTTTGTGAGGGGATAGATGGAATTTTAGAAGCGCTAGTTGACGCTGAAACTTTATCAGCATCTATTCAATCTTGTGAAGATCCTAGTACGACTTCATCATCTGGTGGGAGTATAGGGTATTCTATCTCTTGGTCAGGACCCAATGGATTTACTTCTGACATAATCAACCCTACAGTAACAGAGCCAGGTATCTACACACTTACAGTTACCGACGATAATGGTTGTGAGACTACAGCAGAAGCTGAAGTCCTTGTGTTTGAATGTGATGAATCGACCAATTGTTTTTTTCAGGATGACTTCTCTACTCTAAATTATTTCAACTCATCTGGAACTCTAAATTGGGCGAATCTGAGTTGGGATGAGCAAGGTGATAACAATAATATGAATAGTGGAGATATCTATATTAATAGTGGCTTGCTTTACTTAGAGCATAATGATTCCACCTTGCCGTCCATACAGAGAAGTGTTGATCTTTCTTTGCACAGCAGTGCAATTTTATATTTTGATTTTTTTGGAGCAGGCGACTTAGATGCGGATGACGTTTTCTATGTAGAAGTTTATGATGGTACAAGCTGGATAACAGTGTTTACATTTAGAGGACCCTTCTCTACTGTCCAGTCTCCGTGGATTGATATTACTAATTATATATCTGCAGATACAGAAATTCGTTTTGGCATTAGTTCAGGATTTTCAGATAGTGGGGAAAATTTAATACTGGATAACGTAACTATCTATGTGGACTGTGTCTGTGATGGAATTGCAGATGCTGGAATCGATGTGGAGATATGTGATGGAGAAACTGTGACCCTTGCAGGCTTAGGTGGCGTAGAATTCCTTTGGAGCCCAGCTATTGGCTTGTCAGACCCTACAATTGCCAGCCCTGAGGCCGATCCTACAGAAACAACAACTTACACCTTAACTGTAACTGATGAGTTTGGTTGTACAGACACTGATGAGGTGACCGTTACTGTATATGAAGGATTAAATGCGGACGTTGTAGGAATTAGTCACGATCTCTGCGAAGATGGTAGTGGTGAAGCGACGATTTCTATACTTAATGGGACAGGTCCTTTTACGATAAATTGGGAGACGACAGATGGAGAAGAGCCGGGATCAGATACACTTACTGAAGCTGGTAGTATTATTGTAACGGGTCTCAATGGAGGGACAACTTATTGTTTCTCTATAGTGGATGCCAATGGCTGTACACTTAGTCCATAGTATCGATTTTTTTGATTGTTGCTTGGCCTGAATGATTTTCTTACTCACACCACCCACTCCCGCAACCCCTCATAATACTTCTGCGCTTCTTTGAGCAAAGCCGTTAAGTGACTAGGAAACTCCCGCTCACTCGTCTTCTGCTTTTTCCAGCCCGTTGATTGATGTACATTGGTATACCAATACTTAGCCCAGACACCATCCTCAGCTCGTGTCCCCGCCGCCCAGCGCAGCATAGCTGTATCAAATGGAATCCCTAGCCGCTCACACAAG
>CALBWK010000217.1 GCA_937969415.1 uncultured Saprospiraceae bacterium
GCCCCACATATTTTGTCAAAGCCTCTCGTCTCAAAGCCATACGCCAAAGAGAGCTGAGCCGCCTCCGTACCTAAGCCTTTGTACCAGTGTTTTTGTTTTAGTCTATAGCCCACGTCATAGTATGTGAAGTCTCTGATTTTATCTTCTACCTTTAGCCCAGCCCAGCCCACAAAGGCACCGCTAGACTTCTCTATGATAGCCGATCGACCGAGATTGTTTCTCTCGTATTGGCCTCGGATATCTTTGATGATGGCCAGTGTTTGCTTCATAGTGGTGACCGGATTCTTTCCAAGGTACTTGTGGACTTCAGGGTCAGAATCCAATTCAAACATATCTGCGGCATCCTCTTCAGTTATATCTCTGAGGTAAATACGTTTCGATTCTATAAGTATGGTCATAGGTCTTGTCGTTATAGGCTAAAAGTACGAAGCATCTTGGGGTTTCTTAGGCCTTGAGGCACTTGTATTTATAAGCACGGGATTCCAATCGATGGTGTAAATTTGTGACTCTCATAAGACAGACACAGATCCTTGAATATACTCGTCATTATATCACAGTTTCACCCCGCACAGACCCCCAATACGTTGAGGTGGATACCACTGGTGCAAGAGATGTTGCAGCGAGGGCATCTTGTGACTGTCTTGACAACCAAGCGGCGGGGTAGGCCAGATGTAGAGGATGTCGATGGTGTAACTATCTATAGAGCAGGCTACAATACCTTATTGGATAGAATCTATGACTTGACCAATAGGAAGTCACGCCGTAATGAAACAGGCAGCAGTGTCAGTAGTCCAGGACTATTGGCGAGTATCCTACAGCGCATAGTCGATAAGACGTGGCGCAAGCGCTACTGGCCAGATGGCAGTAAATTATTTCTCAAGCCTGGTATTAAGCAAGCGAAAACAATTATTAAAGAGACAGATATAGATCGTGTCATCTCCGTAGGTCTGCCTTTTACGGCGCATCTTATCGGTCAGGCGATCAAGGAGGCGAACCCTACTGTGTGGTGGCAAATGGATATACAAGATCCCTTTTGTTACTCCAAAGAGTTTTGGGTCAATAACTTTGATAAATACGCTGATAAAAATGTAGAAGCAGAAAGGAAGGCATTTTCTATTTGTAATAAAGTAACGGTGACTAATGAGGTGGCGCAAGGTAGATATGCACAATTATTTCCTCAGCACGCCTCAAAAATAGAGGTAACTACACCACTTTTTGCCTTGCCTGAAATTGTAGAAGGCGACGAGAATAGATCCTATGATATGTTTCTCTTTGCTCGCAAGACGCATCTAACTTATGCTGGTTCATTCTATAAGGGTGTTCGATCTATAGAGCCCTTTTTGAAGTTCTTGACATATATGTTGAATGAAGAGCCTAACCTATTCAATGAGATTCAGTTTCATTTCTTAGGTCAGATGGATGCCGGGACAATGAAGACGATAGATGCTTACCCAGATGTTAGAAGATGGTTTGTTCTACACGGATTTAAAAACAGAAACCAAACAATGGCTGCTCTACAGCAGACAGATCTCGTGATGAACTTCGGAAACTCCACGGACTATCACCTGCCGAGCAAAGTCGTAGATTATCTATACCTCAATAAACCTTTAGTCAATTTTATTTCAATAGAAAATGACTCCACCAAAGGTTTTTTTGCAGATAAGTCCCTTCCTATAGCCAATGTGCCTATCAGTGAGGACTTGGCTACAGCTATGCAAATTTTCAAATCATTTATCACTGAGACACAATCTGATGTAGAGGTCAATCCTGAAGCCATTACAGATTATACGCCTAGCTTTCTGGTTGAGACCTACTTGTCTTAAGTACGTGCTTTAGTGTAGACTTGAGCTCATCGTAAGTTTCTGGCTCATTGATAAGTTGGACTAAGCCAGCTTTAAGACTGGCTTCTGTTGGTTCCACCCACACTGCTGCATTCGCGGGAAGCTGTTCTTGCAGACCGCCTATTTTGGTGATGACCATAGGGATGCCGGCACTGATGCCAAGGGTAAGTACACCGGATTGCGAAGCGTCGATATATGGTAAGACCAAGATGTGGTGTGTGGCCAATAATTCTCCTATTTCTTCATCATCTAGGTAACTATCTATGATATCTATTTTGGTATTTTTAGATGAGATAGATTGATCTTGTTCTCCAGCTATTGTAAGTTTTTGTATTGGTAAGTTTTCTATGGCAGCGAGCAAAAGATCTAGCCCTTTGTAAGCAACACCACGACCTAAGAAAAGTAATGAAGGTTGAGTGCTATAGTTTAGGTCATGTGTAGTATGGGCATTGAGAATGGGGTGAGGGCTGACCTTAAACTTTCCGTCTAGTCCTAGATCTGCTATGGCTTGCTGGCGGACAAAATTTGTCAGGAATAGAACTCTGTCGCTGAGGCGAATCATTTTCTTTTGTAGGTTTTCTATCAGCTTAGACTGTTCTCCTTTGTGGGTTATGTAATCGTGAATCGTTAGCGTTGTAGATACATTTTTTTTTCGCGCTGTCTTGATAAAATTTTGATTCCAAGGGTGGAAAGCAGGAAAGTAGAGCTCTATAGCTCCATATGTTTTTATAAGTTGCTCGAGTAACTTGTCTATTTTTTTCTGGATGGTGAAGCTTTTCAGTAGATGTTCAACCTTACTCTTTGCGGTTTGTATTTTGTAGGTTTTGTACTCTGGTTCAAAGATTTCGGCGTTATCTTCTGCAATGATAAGTACAAGTGGTTGGTCTTTTAGTTGTGAGAATACTGCCTGCGTAAAGGCCAGGCAGCCTTTTCTGCTGAGATAGATGCCTACAACTGTCTTGTTACCTTCAAACATTGATTAAAAATAAGAAAGGCAGCCACAAGAGTGACTGCCTTTGCTATCTAAGTTTATTTAGTGACGACTAATCTCGTAATGGATTAGCAAGGTCTCTGTTGATCATTGTATCTATCTGGAAAGTCTTGAGGTTCTTTCCGACGATATATCTGTCTTTATTGAGGACATATATTTCTGGGGTAATGTCAACGTAGTACGTCTTGTAAATAGACCTACTCGTCGGATCCCAAATAACTGGGAATGGTATATTGGTTTTCTTGATATAGTTAGCTAATTCGTTAGGGTCGTCTACGTTGGAGTCTAATGCTATCGCAAAAACATCACGACTCTTGCCCTGCGCTTTTTGTTCGTTGTACCACTTGACCAATTTAGGCGTTTCTTCTTGACAGTGCTCACAACTTGGTGCAAACATATAAACGATAACATAGTCTTCATCGTTGTCAAAAAGATTGTGTGTCTTTCCAGATAAATCTTTGGAGATGACATTAGGTCCTTTTTCCCAGATGAGAGAGTTTTGCATTTCAGAAGCTCTCTGCTGTAGACCATAAATAGTTAGGGAGTCAGCCCAGAAAGCTCTGTCTTGATTAAAATACTTTTGTAGCATCTTAACGTGGACTTTTTCTGGATCCATTAACGTACACTTCGTTGGCTCATATTTTTTAACTATCCAGTTGGCGATATACTTAAAGTATTCTGGATGCTCTAGTGTCTTATCTGTTAAGAGATAAGCACTTGATAGAATAGAGTCTTGATTTTGCGGAGTAAGTTCCTCAAAAAACCTAGCGAGTTTATTTTTGATGACAGGCGTTCTGATTAATCTTCTGTCACTAAAGTCTACATCATTCCAAAATTCTTGCCTGTAGTGATAGGCCAACTGCTCTCTAGGCACATCATCTCTGACTCTAGGATTGGCACCAGCTCTTTTGAATTTTTCAAATAAAGTATTAGGGTACTTTTTGAATACAGCTTGTAGCTCTTGATCTCTTCTGTCTAGAAGTGCAGTTTGCTCAGCTTTAGCTGCTTTGTAGGCTTCTGTTCCTTCTTGTGCAGCAGTGATTTTTGCATTGACCGCTTGTAGTTGTTGGTTACCGACTTTTTCGAAGGCAAGATTCTCAAAGAAAGCAGAGTTCTCGTCACTACCATCAATTTTCATATCGCCATCTGGATTGGCAGCTGTTGTTTCTAAAGTAAATTTCTGGTCTTCACCTAACATCACTTGTAGATACCGTTGCTCAGCAAATTTGACATAGAATAATCCTTGAGGATAGCCTTCTGGGTTAGTGAACCGCATCACGCCATTAGCTGATCTAGATGTCGTATCTGCCAAGTAATTTTCTTCGGCATAAAAGCCAATAAGATCTGCTCTTCCCGGAGGTGCTCCCTTTACTGTTATTGTAAAGTCGGCTGCTCCCCCTCTAGGTGGGATATTGTTCTCTACTTCGGCAATCGCTTCTGGGGTAGGGTAGCCGCCTGTAGAAGGGGCTATGTTTCTACCGTTTGCAGCAGGTGCAGCTGCTCTCTTTTTAGGTGCTTTCGTCTGTGTTGTTGGTGTGGTCTGAGAAACCGCTTTTTGTTCCTGTCCTGAACAGGCTATCAAAAAGAAGGTCATCAGGATCATCAAGGCTTTCATATATCTGTATGTTTGGATTTTCAAAATTAAGGTAGCGTTACAATATCAAACAAATCTTGGGCTATTTTTTTAGCATTAAAGTGCTCTTCTGCCAATAATCTCCCCGCTGTACCCATATTATGCTGTTGTTCAGTACTCAGTGTGGCAAATTTAGTCATAGCAGCAGACAAACCCTCAGAATCGGCTACATCTACTAAGTAACCGTTCTTTCCTTCGATTATTGTCTGACGGCAGCCTGCAGTTCTTGTCGTAATGATAGGCTTAGCCATCGACATTCCCTCTAAGACTATCCTTGGCATCCCCTCTCTGTAGGAGGGTAGCACGATGCAGTCTGACTTGGCGATAAGCGGCTTGACGTCTTTGACAAAACCGTGGTAAACGATAGACCCTTCATCTATCCAGCTTAGTAATTCACTTTTTTTCACCATAGAAGGGTTGTTTTCGTCTAGCTCTCCGACTATCCAGAAGTCTGCTTTATGACCTTGGCTCTTCAGCCTCTTGGCGGCTTGCACAAACTCCATTATCCCTTTATCGTACAATAACCTTCCGATATAGGTAAAGATGACTTTGTTCTTGATAACACCATTGGGGTGTGGTGAGTAGTGTACGGTATCGACACCACAACCATTTATGGCTATGCCTTTTTCTTGAGTAATAATTTTTTCGTCAATAAAGAGTTGCCTGTCGTCTTCATTCTCGAAGATGAACTTGCTGTGTGCTTTTTGTGATAAGCGGTACAGCATTTTAGTAACGTTGTGGGTAAGCCCTTTGTGAAGAAAAGCATAGCCTAATCCTGTAACTACTGCCATCGACCTAACACCGGCCATTCTCGCAGCTAACCCACCGTAAATGTTTGGCTTATGGGTATAGTGGAGCACGAGGTCTGGCTTTAGCTTTTTGTAGATTTTTCTCAGTTCGAATGTCAGTTTGAGATCTTTTAATGGATTCTTTCCGTCTCTACTGAGATTGTGCAGGGGAATATGTTTTACAGTCGGAAACTGTTCTTTATAAGTAATGTATTCATCTAAAGGCGCAATCACCACGACCTGCTTTCCTTCGTTCAGAAGCTTCTCGATGAGATTCAGTCTGAAGTTGGAAATATTCCAAGTAGTATTGGCGACTATGGCGATTCTGTTGCCCAAGATCTAGAGATACTCTTTTTGAGTGATAGATTTTCTGAGGGCCTTTATTTCTTGCTCTTGACTCTTAGGGTAGACGAGTAGGACATCTTCTTCATCTATAACAATGTAATCTTTAAGATCCTTGATGACGACAAGTTTTTTTGCATCCGATTTGACAATGCAATTGCCACTGTCGACAAGTAAAGTATTGTCGCCGATAACGACACTGCCTTGCTCATCTTTGTCCATATAAGCGTGTAGGGCATTCCACGTGCCTAAGTCACTCCAGCCGATGTCTGCCGGTATGGTATGTACGTTGGTTGCCTTTTCCAGGATAGCGTAATCTACAGATATACTTGGTGTCTGCGGGTAGACTTCGTCGATGTAATCTTGCTCTGCTGCTGTGTTGTATTTGGATTTGTCTTTAGAAAGGATATCTAGAATCTCACCGGCATTTTTCTGGAAGCTATTAAGAATGGTCTTAACCGACCAAACAAAAATCCCTGCATTCCAGTAATAGCCGCCTGCATCTAGATATTCTTGTGCTTTGGCTGTGTCCGGCTTTTCTCGGAAGCTGATAACTTCTTGCATGTTTCCACCACCAGCACTTTTGGCTTCGATATATCCATACCCTGTGTCAGGCCGGGTAGGTTGTATGCCTAGCGTAATGATGGCCTCATTTGTAGAGGCGTGCTCTAAGGCTTGCTTTATCTTACTAAGAAATTCTGCTTCTTTGAGAATTACATGATCCGAAGGAGCGATGACAAAAGTCGCTTCTGGATTCATCGCTTCTAGTCTTAGTGCAGTATAAGCTACACAAGGCGCTGTATTGTTTCTAGAGGGTTCTGTGATGATGTTACTAGCCGGTATTTCAGGAATATGCTCAACGACTAGCCCTTTGTACATCTTGTTGGTCACAACAAGGATTCTTTCTGGCGGTACTAGAGAAGTGAATCTCTCATAAGTCAAACGAATCAAAGACTTGCCTACCCCTAATATATCTAAGAATTGCTTAGGCAAAGTTTCTCTACTGGCTGGCCAAAATCGTGAACCAACTCCGCCGGCCATAATCGCTATGTAATAATTATCTTTATTCATTTCTTATAAGTTTAGTAGTTCGCTAGTAGGTAGTCCTTTGAATAATTTTCTCACCAGTCTGGATTCAGGAAAAAATATAGACCAAGCCGTCAAGAAAATAATTTTGATATCATTGAAGATACTCGCTCTTTCTTGATACCACAATTCTAGTTTCCCTTTGTAAGGTGCGATGACCTCGGCATAATATTCCTGAATCGGTCTGTCGGTTTCTGTCATCAGTTTTTCTTCGTCTCTAAATATAATAGAACCAATAGATGTGATGCCCGGCTTCTCATTGTATATGGCCGATTGTACGTTATCTGGATAGACATCGAAATCTACTTTCATCTGTGGACGAGGCCCGACGATAGACATATCTCCTTTGAGTACGTTGATAATTTGAGGTAACTCGTTGACTTTAGACTTGCGCAGATACTTGCCCATTGGGGTGACTCGAGGATCGTCTCTTACTGTAAGGCTACCTGTTCCCATGTTAGGACTGTTTTTCAGCATTGTGGCAAACTTCCAGATTTTGAAATTTTTATTTCTATAGCCAACTCTATTTTGTTTGTACCAGACTTCTCCTTCGCCAGTGAGCTTCAGTAGAATTATAATAGGTATAAGAAAAGGGCTGAGCAGTATCAGTGCAATTATAGAAAGGCTGAGATCTAATATTCTTTTTAGAAAATGATACATTGGCCTATTCGTAAACGTTTTTTCCTGAGTTTATGTAATCCGCATACCATTCCATTGTTTTGGCAACACCACTCTTCCAGTCTACTTCTGGTTTGTAATTCAATTCTTTTTTAGCTTTTGTGATGTCAGGACATCTTCTAGAAACTGACCCCGGATACGTCGGCGCATTTTCATATGTTCCCTTGAAGTTCATAACATCTCCTGAGTGTTTGATGAGGGCCTCTATGGTTATTTCTTCTTGGGTACCGATATGATACGTCTCTCCATTGCCACCTTTTTCCATTGCAGCAATTGTACCTTTGACAGCATCATCTATGTAACAAAAGGCTCTGGTCTGATCGTGACCATATACTTTAAATGGTGTTTCTCCTTTGATAAATCTTTGTGCTAAGTGTGGAATGACATGCTTAAAGCCCATACGCGGGCCGTATACATTATGATAGCGAACGATGACATTCTCAAACCCAAAAACCTTAGAATAGTTATGGAATCCTGATTCTCCCAACATCTTTGTTACCGCATAAGTGAAACGGGGATGCTTGATGTCGCTGATGGTTAGCGGCACTTCTTCTGGTGTAGGAATCTTATAGTCAAACGCCTCTACTGCACCAGCATAACATTCACTTGTAGAGGTGAAGAGTGTCCTTTTCACCTTAGTTGTCTTCAGCCATTCTAGAGTGTTAAAGATTAGGGCCGTATTGATTCTGATGATCTCATTCGGAATACTCGTTGTGTAATCAACACCTACGACCGACGCCAGCATATATACTTGGTCATAATCCTTATCAAAAGCTTGGAAGTATACCGGTTCTGTCAAGTCTGCTTTGATGACTTT
>CALBWK010000218.1 GCA_937969415.1 uncultured Saprospiraceae bacterium
AAGGTTACAGACGATTGTAAGTCTTTAATTATTTTTTGACATTGAACGAGAAATAGCTCCTTGTACCATAGCCCATTACCATGTTTTTGTTTCAACTCATCTGGAGATAATTTAAATAAATCCATTGCCGGTATTTCATTGATTAGAGTAGCATTTATTGTGCCCCCATCGTAGTAATAATCATAATTAGGATTTTCTTCCATCCCTTCTTCTCTATTTTCTACTTCATTTTGGACTACTTGCTCTTCAGGCGGGATGGTATCATTAGGGTCATAATTTTCCCATCCTTCTTTGAAACCACCTGTATAGCTTGTAGTGTCATTTTCGTTAGGTTCATCAAGTATGACTTCCTTTTTTTTAAATATAATAGCCTTAAAGTTTAAAGTGGTATCTCGTAATACTTCGTGTTCTAGTGCTAAGGTGTCGTAGTTGTTTAGATAATGTTCTTTCCAGATATTTTTCTCTTGTGTAGAAGAAACTTCTCTGAGTGAGGAGAGGCTTTCCCTAATTTGCATCAGGAATAATGTAAAGAAACTGAACAGGACTAATAAGAAAAGCCTCAAGGGATGATAGTAGAGTACTCTCTTTCCTGCAATAAAGGCTTGGCTTAACTTGGCTGGAATCCAGATATCCCTTAATGAGTTCCAGATTTTATTTTCAATATTGAAGAGATTTGAAAAGAAGTCTTTGACAAGTGTTGTAAACCGTAGTTTATTGAACTTGGTTTTCTGCCCACATTGACGGCAGTACTTATCTGCAGAGGAGAATGGTTGGTTACAGTTAAGGCAGTTTCTCATAGACAATTCTAAGTTAGCCTTTTCTGCTATCCGTACAAAATAAAAAAGCCGCCTCCAATGTGGAAGCGGCTTCGTATTTCTAGGTGAAAAGTATCTACATCATACCACCCATACCACCACCTGGAGGCATCATAGGTGCAGGATTATCTTCTTTTACATCATTGATGACACACTCTGTTGTTAAGACCATCCCAGCGATACTCCCAGCATTTTCTACTGCGACTCTCGTTACTTTCGTAGGATCGATAACACCAGCTTTCTTGAGATCTTGGTACTTATCAGTTCTTGCATTGTACCCATAAGAGCCCTTCTCATTAAGTACATTCTGTAGGACAACAGAACCATCCACACCTGCATTCTGGGCAATTGATCGGATCGGTGCTTCTAGGGCTTTCTTGACGATAGCCACACCCATCTTTTGGTCTTCGTTTTCTGTAGCGACTTTCTTGAGAGAGTCCATAGCTCTTACTAGAGCTACACCTCCACCAGTCAATACACCTTCCTCTACTGCCGCTCGTGTCGCGTGTAGAGCATCATCAACTCTGTCCTTCTTCTCTTTCATCTCCACTTCTGAGGCAGCACCCACATAGAGTACAGCTACACCACCAGACAACTTAGCCAATCTCTCTTGCAACTTCTCCTTATCATAGTCAGAGGTTGTTGTCTCGATTTGCTGCTTGATCTGGTTGATTCTAGAAGTGATATTAGCTTTTTTGCCGACACCATTGACGATGACAGTGTTGTCTTTGTCTACAGTGATTTTCTCACAAGAACCTAAGTGCTCTAGCTCTACTGAGTCTAACTTATAGCCAGTCTCCTCAGAGATGACAGTACCACCTGTAAGGATAGCGATATCTTCTAGCATCGCTTTTCTTCTATCACCAAAACCAGGCGCCTTGACAGATACAACCTTGAGTCCACCTCTGAGTCTGTTGACGACAAGCACACCTAGTGCCTGAGAGTCTACATCTTCTGCGATGATCAATAGGGGCTTTCCAGCCTGTGAAGTTTTCTCTAAAACAGGAACGATATCTTGAACGTTACTGATCTTCTTGTCGTGGATGAGGATAAGTGGATTGTCATATTCCGCTGTCATCTTCTTAGAGTCTGTTATGAAGTATGGAGACAAGTACCCTCTGTCAAATTGCATACCGAGCACCTCTTCTACATAAGTATCAGTACCCTTTGCCTCTTCTACAGTGATCACGCCGTCCTTAGTTACTCTCTTCATCGCATCAGCGATAAGGCTACCGATAACGTTGTCATTGTTAGCAGAGATAGACGCTATTTGCTCTATTTTCTTGAAGTCGTTGCCGACAACTGAGGAGGCACTCTTAAGATTAGCCACTACTGCAGCCACTGCATTGTCGATACCTCTTTTGAGATCCATAGGGTTAGCACCTGCTGCAACATACTTCATACCCGCAGCAACCATAGCTTGTGCCAGTACTGTTGCTGTAGTAGTCCCATCACCGGCTTGATCATTGGTCTTAGAAGCGACTTCTTTAACCATCTGAGCACCCATATTTTCGATAGGATCTTCTAGTTCTATTTCTTTAGCGACCGTCACACCATCTTTAGTGACAGCAGGAGCGCCAAAGCTCTTTTGGATGACGACATTTCTGCCTTTAGGTCCTAGGGTTACCTTGACAGCTCTTGCCAGCTGATCGATACCAGACTTCAATTTCATCCTAGCATCTGAATCAAAAGTTATTTCTTTTGCCATTTCTTTCTTCGTTGATTATAGTTAATAAAAAAATAAGGATGAGAATATTATAGAATGACTAGGATGTCATCTTCTCTCATTATAAGATAGTCTTCGCCCTTGTAGTTCATTTCTTGACCTGCGTACTTACCATAAAGGACTTTGTCTCCTTTCTTGACAGTCATAGCAACGTCATCTTTACCTGGACCGACAGCGATAACTTCTCCTTTCTGAGGTTTCTCTTTAGCTGTGTCTGGCATTATGATACCACTTTTGGTCTTTGTCTCAGCCTTTGCCGGCTTTACGACGACTCTATCGTTAATAGGCTTCATATTACTGTTGTTAGATTTTAAAAATGAAAAAACTTGTATTTGAAAAACTATAGTGTATCACGAAATGTGCCATCGGCAGAAACGTGACATTTTTTCAGAATATTAAATATGCATAGCTCAATAGAGAGTGTAGATATGCCAAATCTGGTAATCTAAATGGACATTTTGGCAAGATGCCAAGCCACTCTAATATCTATCCTTGTGATTGCAAAGGAATCTCACCTCCACTTATAGAACTATTAGTTACGATGATCGCAGTGAGGATGCATAATACGAATAGGGTAGTCGCTAGTCCCCAAGTTAATTTCTCGACGAAATCTGTAGATCTAGCTGCACCGAAAACTTGATTAGCACCTTGTCCACCAAATGTAGAGTCAACTCCACCGCCTTTAGGGTTTTGAATAAGTACTACTGCCATCAATAAAAGGCCATTCAAACCAATGAGTATCGTTAATGCCGTGATCATTGAAGCTTATTTTTTAGGTTTTCGATTAAAGGCGCAAAGAAACCACTTTTTTGGGGATTTATCAAACTCAGCTTCTCGTACATTTTCAGGGCTTTTTTATGGTGTCCTTGAGCGGCATAGAGCTTAGCTAGTGCTTCTGAGGTAATTTCTTCTTTTTCCCTTATACTGCCGTGAATACTCTTATCGAGGGCAGTTTTGGTCTTCTTTTTCCGTTTTTTCTTCTTTTTAGACTTCTTTTCAGGGATTTCCACACCGGGAAGTTGCTTACGGCCTATCAACCAAGCAGAGAATTCAGAATGACCTGATATCCTTTCGGACTTCTTTTTTCGTTTGTTTTTTTTGTTGGTTTTTGGCTTACTGCTTTTAGGTCGCTTGATTTGCTCCAGAGGAATGATATCAATGGCCTCCTCTCTTTCTACGCTGCCCTCTGCATCTTGTCTATTGATCTTCAAGACATTATGTTGATTGTCTATTCCTGCAGCCGCCGCTAATCTTTGAAGTGGCTGAGAGTAGGGGGCTGCTTTGAGCCTTTCTTGAAGATCGCTGGTATCTCCATCTAGAATCTGCTCCGCAAGGGTCTTTTTATTTTTATCCATTAGGCTATCGGGTGCACAAGGTTCAAAATTACCAATTCGTAAAGGTATCATTGAAGATCCTTTCTACTATATCCTCTATAATGAGATCTGTCAAATCATCTCTCAACGTTTGGAAATCAGCATTGCTGTCAAAATCTTGAAAAGCTACATAGCTCTTTTTCCAGTTCTGTTCTTCGTCTTGGTTATTGATAAACTCTATTGCAAGGGTAAGTTCATACCTATTGAGACTCGTTGTATTGTCCTCAGTAGGAGCAATATAGCTGGTACTGCATCTTGTGAGCTGCCCTATGAAGGTTATATCCGGATCTGTTTCATTTGTAACCAGTCGGGATTCATCTCTAACTTGCCTTCTTAGGGCTTCTGCAAAGCTCTGCTCTACTCCGGATTGACACTGAACATCAGAAAAAGAGAAATCTTCAACTGCAAAGGTCTTGAGTTCTGAGGCAATACTGATGCCCTTAAAATCGTAAAAACCGCCACAACTTGAGCAAAGTATTAAGATGAAGAGAACTGCTAAGTATTTATATCGGTATACCATATTCTTTAATCTTTCGATACAACGTTCTTTCTGAGATGCCTAGTTCTTCTGCAGCATTTTTTCTTTTGCCTTTATGTTTTTTAAGCGCCTTAGTAATGAGTTCCTTTGTTTTTTCATCAAGTGATAGACTTTCTTCCACTTCTTCTGCAGGACTATATCCATTGTGGTTGTCGTCTATTATCACTGGTCGAGAAGGGTTGTCTTCTGGGTAAAAGTCTGGCTCTGCTTTATAGTCTGAGTGCTCATCTATCATTCTATGCAGCTGACTAAGGTCCCTGTTCACGTTGGGGCCTTTGCTAGGCATTTCTAAGTTGTTTCTCTGTACAAGCTCATAGAACATTTTTTTGAGGTCATTCAGATCGCCTTTCATATCAAACAAAAATTTGTAGAGTATCTCTCTCTCCGCAAAGTCATTGTCCTCGGCAGTCACTTGAGCTGGTAGATTGCGTTTGCCGATTTGGGGAGCTAGCTTAAGCAGATCCTCTGCTGTGACAAGGTGATCTTGAGATAAGACGGATAGTTGCTCTACGAGATTTCTTAACTCTCTTATGTTTCCTGGCCATCTATAATTCTCGATAAGCGCTCTAGCTTGTTCATCAAGAGTAACTGCATCAGTTCTATACTTATCAGAAAAGTCATTGGCAAATTTTCTGAATAATAAGTGGATGTCTTCTCTGCGCTCGTGTAGAGCTGGTAATCGTATCGGGACAGTATTGAGCCTGTAGTAAAGATCTTCTCTAAATTTTCCTTGCTTAATCTTGCGCATCAGATCGACATTGGTTGCCGCTACAACTCTGACATCTGTTTTAAGTACTTTGGAAGACCCTACCTTAATGTATTCTCCAGACTCTAGGACCCTAAGTAAATAGGCTTGGGTATCCAGTGGCATTTCGCCGATTTCATCAAGGAAAATAGTGCCTTTATTGACTGACTCAAAGTATCCTTTGCGCTCAGAGGTCGCACCAGTAAAAGCCCCTTTCTCGTGACCAAACAGCTCTGAGTTAATAGTCCCTTCTGGTATAGCTCCGGTATTTATTGCAATAAAGTTGTTATGCTTTCTATGACTATACTCGTGTATGACCTTTGAGATAACTTCCTTCCCGACACCACTTTCTCCTTGAATTAACACGGTTAGTTCTGTGGGCGCTACTCTCAGTGCTGTCTCTAAGGCTCTATCTAGAGACTCTGATCTTCCGATAACACCGTACCGTTGTTTTAAGGCTTGCAGGTTCTTCATCTGATCAGATTATGTGTTGACGATATTACCTAGTAGAGTTCCAGAAGTCATATTATCTACGTGCACCATTGCATAGTCTCCAGGTTTATAGCCTTCTATCTTTGGAAAGACAATGACTTTGAAGTGACTTGTTCTCCCTCGGAAATCTGCTTTACTTTTCTTGGAATCACCTTCGATAAGTACTTCGAAAGTTTTGTTCAGGTCTTTTTTATTGCTTGCAGCTGATGAGGCGGCTTGTACTTTTATAATTTCTGTCAATCTTCGTTTCTTGACTGCATGTGGAACGTCATCTGTATGCTTACGAGCCGCTAAGGTGCCTGGACGTTCTGAGTATGTATACATATAAGACATTATGAAACCCGACTCTTCGATAATGGATAATGTCTGCTGGTGATCCTCCTCGGTTTCTGTACAAAACCCTGCTATAATATCTGAAGAAATAGTGCACTCCGGGATCACTTCATTTATCCTTCTAATTTTTTTCAAGTACCATTCTCTTGTATACTTTCGATTCATCAGTTCCAATATCCTTGAGCTACCAGACTGAACGGGTAGGTGGATATAGTCGCAGATGTTGTTGTAGTCTCTGATCGCAAAAAGCACTTCGTCGTCAATATCCTTAGGGTGGGAGGTAGAGAATCTAACTCTTATGCGCTCGTCTACTTTGGCGACCATCACCAGTAGGTCAGCAAAAGAGACATTCTCTTGTGTTTCGGGATTTGTCCATTTGTATGAGTCGACATTTTGCCCGAGAAGGGTAATTTCTTTAAATCCTTCCACTCTCATCTGCTCCGCTTCCGCGACTATAGAGAAAGGATCACGGCTCCGCTCTCTTCCTCTAGTAAACGGTACTACACAAAACGAACACATATTGTCGCAGCCTCTCATAATGGATATAAATCCTGAAACGCCATTATTGCCTAGTCTCACTGGAGAGATATCGGCATAAGTCTCTTCTCTAGATAGAAGTACGTTGACGCCGCGCTCGCCTTCCTCAGCAGAGGCGAGAAGATTAGGCAAATCTCTATAAGCATCAGGTCCTAAGACAATGTCTACGAGTTTTTCTTGCTCTAAGAATTTTGATTTAAGACGTTCGGCCATACAACCTAGTACGCCTATAAGGAGCCCTTTTTTCTTCTTTTTGTAAGTATTGTAGACACGTAGTCTTTTTCTGACTGTTTCTTCTGCTTTCTCTCTGATAGAGCAGGTATTGACGAGTATGAGGTCTGCTTCTGCCATATCTCGTGTAGAGCCATAACCATTGTCAGACAAGATAGAAGCGACTATTTCAGAGTCACTGAAGTTCATAGCGCAGCCATAGCTCTCGATATAATAGTGCTTGTCGTAAATTTTGTCTTCACTCTCTGGGGCATATACTTCACCTTGCTTGGATTCGTTTATGACCTTAGATAGGTTATTTATTGTAGGATTGTCATCGTACATTTTGACTCAGATTTTGAAGTTGCAAATTTACTCAAAAAGGGGAGGGTGAATGACACATTGTCAGTTAGCTTATAGAAAAAAGAGGTTTTGGCTTGAATTATGCGATATATAAGACTGACATTTTAACTATACGTTAATGCTTAGAAAGAGGCCAATAAGATACTTAATCGCTTATTCTGCGTCGTAAGAGTATAAGTTGCATCGTATTTTTGCAGCCGACTTTAAATTTTATGTTATGAAAATATTTAACCTATTGATGCTTGCTCTCTTGACTACAGGACTAGCAGCTCAGTCACTAGATGAAGAATTGGGTTTTATTTATGTAAAAGCTGATTATTTGCTTGAGACGAATAGATATGATGAAGCTATTTCAGAATTCACCAAAATAATAGCTAAAGACCCTAGCTTTAGAGATGCTCTATATAAGAGAGCTGATGCAAAGTTTAATGTAGGTGCTTTTCAAGGGACAAAAAATGATCTCTTAGAGGTTTTTGATATTAAGGGGATCTCTCCAGAGGCTGTACTCCTTTATGGTAAGACACAGAAGAATCTTGGTAATACGGAAGCTTCTGCTACGACGATGGAGACAGCTGGAATATTATTCCCGAATGGCACGAGCCCACGTGATAAGGCTTCTAACAAAAAGGATAATGATGAAGATGATTCAGGTCTTAAAGAGATAGAGGAGAAGATCACGAGCATCTTAGATGACCTACTGCCTAAGAAGGATAAAGAAGAAGCAGAGGAAGATGATGAGCCAGGAGATAGCCGATCTCCTTCTACTGATTCTGATCGATCTCCTTCATCCAGAACTCCTGCGGACAATGATAGGAGTACAGACAGCAGACCTAATAGTAGAAAGGAAGTCGAGGAACCTGAGCCAGAGCCAGAACCTGAAATAGATGATAGTGTCAGAGAAATCTACATAGATGAAGATGTAACTCTAGAAGTCAAAAATGGACTTGGTGCCAGAGATATCCTAGAGCAGCCGAGCATTCTGGTTATCTCAACCACTTCAGGGGATGTAGTAGTTGATATCTGTGTCAATGAAAATGGAAAAGTGACAGAAGCAGAGTTTAATGCAGGAGAGTCTACGCTTAAGACAGAGAGTATTATCTCTCTCGCTGTAAGAAAGTCAAAAGAGTTTTGGTTCAAGAAAGCAGGTCAAGATGAGATGTGTGGAACTATAGTCTTTAAGATTACTGGATCATAGATTAACCTAAGCCTATATTTAGGCTCTGATAAATAAAAATAGATGGCTCTTTCGATTGCATTTCGGAGGAGCCATTTTCTTTTACCTTTGCATTAAAATCACTTCTAATATGATGAGATTAGCATTTGTCCTATTGCTTGTGTTGGCTGTTCAGACTTCGTACGGGCAGTTTGGGTTAGGGATTACGAGTTCATATGATTTGTACAACGTCTATAGCAATCCTGAGGCAAGTCAACCAGTAGGCTCTGATATCTCTCGGAAAAATGGCTCAGCACTCAGCTCTTTTGGTATTGGACCAAAGGTATGGGTCGGTGGTGAAAGCTTCTCAGTATCTGCGGAGGCCTTAGCCAACCTCTCACCGCTAGGCTTGTCACTAGGACATTATAAAGGTCTCGGTGCAGTCTCTTTCCCTATTATGGGGCACCTCAATTTTGGTGGTATGTCTAGTTTTAATAAGTTGATAAAAGCAGGTTTTTCTATAGGTGGTGGGATACAGTATAATCGTACAGAGTTATTTGGCTTGACGGATGATTTTGTAAATCAAGGCGTTACTAGAGACTTTTTTAGAACGTATAATATACAAGTCGGAGTCGGTGGTGGCCTCAATGGATTTACAGGAAAATTCTATACCCGATATGGTTTTAATCCCGATGTAGAAGGTGCTTGGAACCTCAATATTGGTTTGCAGATGAGTCTCAATTTTATGATGACAAAAAATATCCATAGGCCAGAGAGCGCACTATAATATGATAGTCAGCAATAACATCTCTAGTCGTGGGATGAATACATTCGGTATAGAAGTTAACTTCTCGACTGTCATCAGTGTAGAGCACAGAGATGATCTATTTGCGCTAGCGCCGTATCTAGAAAATAGAGAAGTATCTATTCTCGGTGGCGGCAGTAATGTCCTTCTGACTCAAGATATCCCAAAGCCAGTGCTGCTTATAAGAACCAAAGGCAAACAGGTTGTACTGGAAAGAGAGACTTATGACTTGGTCAAGGTAGAGGCCGGAGAAAACTGGCATAACCTCGTACTCTGGGCAGTAGAGAAGGGCTATGGCGGTATAGAAAATCTAGCTTTGATCCCTGGACGATGCGGAGCTGGACCGATGCAAAATATCGGCGCTTATGGTGTAGAGATTAAAGATGTGCTCCATAGCGTATCTGCCTACAATCTTGAAGATGGAAGGATCTATACTTTCCATAATACAGAGTGTGGCTTTGGGTATCGTACGAGCCATTTTAAGACCAAATGGAAGGACAAATTTATCATCCTCGATATAGTACTCAAGCTCACAAAGCCAGGCCATCACATTACGAATCTGTCCTATGGCGCTATCGCTCAGACATTAGATGAGAAAGGTGTCATACAAGCAGGCATCAAGGATATTGCGAATGCAGTTATAGCCATAAGGCAAGCCAAGCTACCAGATCCAGTTGAAGTCGGCAATGCTGGTTCATTTTTCAAAAATCCTGTTGTGGATAATTCCGTTCTTAATGCTATCCAAAAAGTGCAGCCAGAGGTGCCCCATTATCCTGTTGACGATTCGCGAGTCAAGCTGCCAGCTGGGTGGTTGATAGATCAATGTGGGTGGAAGGGCAAGCAAGTAGGGCAGACAGGTACTTATAAAAATCAAGCCCTAGTCCTCGTCAATCACGGATCTGCTTCTGGCTCTGAAGTCTATGCTCTAAGTGAGGAGATACAACAATCTGTCCTCAAGCGTTATGATATTTTGCTTGAGCGAGAGGTTAATGTTTGGTAAGGCTTTCCTTTCCTTAAGATGATGCTCGCGATTAGGTCAGTCTGTATTTTCCTCTTGATGTGGTAGTCATTTCTTAGGCTGCTTTGCGGTCTTGATTTCCGGCGATTAGGACCTGTAATTGCCGTATTATCTACTGCAGTAATTAGGTTATCCGGCAATTAGATACCTTTATTGCCGCATTATGTACGGCAAATAATTGAATATCCGGCAAATGTGCATCATATTTGCAGTATAATTTACTGCAATAAAGAATTTGTCTATGTATATACATCAGAAAAAAGACTGGCCAAGTTTTCAGTGGGATAACGACATCTTATTGCCGTATATTAGCAAAGTACGTGATCTACAGGGCCGGCTGATCGGGCGGATGGAAGCGATGGGTTTTGAATTGAGAGACGAAGCAGTTCTCGAAACGATAACAGAGGATGTGATCAAATCAAGCGCTATCGAGGGTGAGTTGTTGAACCCTGAAGAGGTAAGGTCTTCGGTTGCAAGAAGACTGGGGATGGACATATCTGGGTTGCCAGAGACAAGCAGAGACGTGGATGGTGTTGTCGAGATGATGTTGGATGCCACGCAGAACTTCGATGGACTCTTGACCAAAGACAGGCTCTGTGGCTGGCACGCTGCCTTATTCCCGACGGGTAGAAGTGGGATGTTTAAGATCACAGTAGGAGAATGGAGAGGTGATGACAAAGGTCCTATGCAAGTGGTCTCTGGACCTCTGGGCAAAGAGAGAGTGCATTACACTGCTCCTGAGGCTGAGCTGTTAGATACGGAGATGAAAGCGTTCCTGCAATGGTTTAATGCCAATCACAATATCGAACCTGTACTCAAATCTGCGATAGCACATTTATGGTTTGTCAGCATACACCCTTTTGATGATGGGAATGGTAGGATAGCTCGTGCCATTGCGGACTGTCAACTAGCAAGAGCAGACAGGACCAATCAGAGATTTTATAGTATGTCTTCGCAGCTGATGAAATACAAAAAGGAATACTATCACATCCTTGAATCCACTCAGAAAGGCAGTTTGGATATAAGCCAATGGTTGGTATGGTACATAGAGCGATTGTTAGAAGCGCTTGAGGTCACCAGCAGAACCCTCGCTAAAGTATTGAGCAAAGCAAAATTCTGGGAGCTGCATCATAGTACTCAATTTAATGATCGGCAGATACAGATGATAAATAAATTACAAGGAGATTTTGTCGGTAAGCTATCATCCTCTAAGTGGGCTAAGATGACAAAGGTGCACAGAGATACAGCCTTAAAGGATATACAAGACTTGTTGGGGAAAGGTGTCTTAGCGGATACTGGTGAAGGAGGAAGGAGCACCAATTATGTCCTCAGTCTCCCCGAGTAAAGACTAAGTTGAAAGTATAAAGCTACCCTTTTAATAAGTCGGTAGGGAGGGGTCTATTTCTTTGGCCCAAGCCAATATGCCGCCCTCAAGATTGTACAAGTTGTCCAAGCCTCTCAGCTGTTGTAACTGGTGAATAACGTTGGCGCTTCTGGCCCCTGATCTGCAATGGACGATAACTTTGCCTTCTCTCTCGAAGTCATCAATCTTTACAGGTACCAAGGAGACTGGGATGAGCTCAGCACCAATATTGACGAGTGTGTATTCGTGTTGCTCACGGACATCGATAAGATGAAATGATTCCTTGTTGTCTCTCATTTCTTTGAGCTGCTGTACAGTAATGCTCTTGATTTCCATATTCTCTTGGATAGTTGTTACTCTTTCTAAACTGATTAATGTGGTAAATTGTTTCTAAGAACACCGTAGAGATATGTCCCTGCAATAGCACCTAAAATAGGTAAGACTATTGTCCAATATCCAGCACCTAACAAGGCAAATAAAGGCCCTGGGCAAGCACCTACTAAGGCCCAGCCCAAGCCAAATAAGATACCTCCTGCTATATACCTGACGAAACTTTTGTCTTTTTCTTTTAAGATTATAGGTTTATCGTCTACGTCTTTGAGCTGACTTCTCTTGATGCCTTGGACGATAATCGCTCCTAACACAACGGCACTGCCTATAATGCCATACATATGAAAGGACTCGAACCTGAACATTTCATAGATTCTAAACCAAGAGATGACCTGTGACTTAGTCAACACGATGCCAAAGAAGGTCCCTATAAGTAAGTATTTTAAAAACTTCATGAGCCAAAAATGATTGGGATTAGAAAATGTGTCATTAATAGACCACCTACAAAAAAGCCAATAGTGGCAATGAGTGAAGGAATCTGAAGGTTTGCTAGACCCGTGATAGAATGGCCGGAGGTACAGCCTCCCGCCCATCGAGTGCCGAAGCCTATTAATAATCCACCTGAGATGAGTATGGCTATGACCTTAACAGAAGATAGATTACCAGCATCAAAAATTTCTCTAGGCACATAACTGTCGATCCCAGACTCAATATTGAGGGCTGTCAGTGCAGCAGCAGTCTTAGGGTTAATATCCACGATATGATCGACCATTAAGAAATTAGAAGCTAGCGCTGCACCAATTACCGTACCCATAAGAAAGAGTAGATTCCACTTTTGCGCCTGCCAATCAAAGTCAAAAAAGGCTACCTTCTTTCCAGCGCCCGCTATACTGCAGATGGTTCTGAGATTGGAAGAGAAGCCAAAGCTCTTGCCTTGGTATAGCATTAAAAAGAGTACAAGTGCTAGCAGTGGCCCAGCAACGAACCAAGGCCAAGGATTCATTAAGTATTGCATTATTAGGATTTCACATCAAAAGTATCTTGTCTCTTCCAAATAGCCTAAGTTACAGCTGATATTTAGTACCTTTCGTCCTCTAACTTTAACATTGTGAAAGGGCTAAAAACAACAGATTTTAATTTTCCAGATCAGGAGAATGTATATAAAGGTAAAGTGAGAGATGTCTATTATCTCAAAGAGAAACTCGTCATTGTTGCTTCAGATAGAATATCAGCCTTTGACCACATATTGCCAGAGCCTATTCCTTATAAGGGTCAGATATTGACCCAGTTAGCTCAGCATTTTCTAGAGGCTTCTCGTGATATAGTGCCTAACTGGCTAGAGGGTAATCCGCATCCCAATGTAAGTATCGGAAAGCAAGCAGAGCCTATTATGTTGGAGATGGTGGTGAGAGGTTATCTAGCAGGCCACGCTTGGAGAGAGTATAAAGCTGGCAAACGGACGATCTGTGGTGTTTCGATGCCAGAAGGAATGAAAGAAGGCGATAAATTTCCTAATCCTATTATTACACCTGCGACAAAGGCTGTAACTGGCCATGATGAGGACATCTCTGCAGAGGAGATATTGCGTCAAGGTATAGTTTCTGAGACAGATTGGAATAAGCTTTCCATATATGCTTTACAGCTTTTTCATAGAGGGACGCAGATGGCAGCAGATCAGGGCCTTATCCTAGTAGATACCAAATACGAGTTTGGCAGGTATAAGGATGATATTATTTTAATAGATGAAATCCATACCCCAGATAGCTCAAGATACTACATAAGCGAGGGTTATGCGCAGCGCCAACTACGAGGCGAAAAACAAAAACAACTCTCTAAGGAGTTTGTAAGAGAGTGGCTGATGGAGAATGGCTTTCAAGGATTAGAAGGGCAGACAATGCCAGAAATGCCAGAATCATTTGTAGCAAGTGTTACCGATCGTTATGAGGAGTTGTACAGTAAGTTGACAGGACGTACACTAGAAAAGCCTTCTTATGAGGGGATCGAAGAGCAAATACAAGATCGCGTCGTTAACTACTTGCAAAAATCCTAAACGTTTCCTTAAAACGGCATCCCACGAGCAACTTTTACTTTCAATTAATCATTTCAATGGTACAATCCGATAGGATTTTTATAGCATAGAGCCAATCAAGGAAAATATTTTTTGTGGCTTAAGCTTAGGAAAAATAAGGGTTGTTAAGTGTCGAAAACGTCATCTTAAATATTTTTTGTACTAACAGTGCAACGTATTCCGTTCTAAAGACATTATTAGTAATAACGGAACAACTACACTCACTTCTTCCATTAGTTAAAAGAAGTTCTAGTTGTAAAGTTTTTAGAACACATTTCTGAACATTTTAAATTCTTTTACAATGAAAAAGTCAACTTTCATACTAGCCATTCTATGCCTTAGCTTTAGCGCATACAGTCAATTTTCTATTGGAGTTAAAGGTGGTGTAGGAACTGCCTTCACGCCATCGGATTCCAAAGAATTTGTAAGTCTTTCACCTACTAATATTGACCTGTTATCAGTAGGAGGAACGGCCTTCAGACAATCGATAGGCCTTTCTGTACTCAATGAAAATGAAAAGGTATTCTTGATGGTAGATGGAATGTTTACTCAGACTACAGAAACCTTTCAATTAATCTCTACAGGGTTGGGTAGGTCAATTTTGGATCCTGCAGTAGAATATCAAAACAACACAAATAACATAAGGTTAATAGCCACTGCAGGTGCTAAGTACAAAGACTTTCGTGTCGGCTTTGGTCCTGAGATTTCATTTATAGTTGATCAGCAAGAAACCCTTTCGGAGAGAGCCAACTTTGAAACAGATGGGCGCAGCTATGCTGGTGGATTCAACTTACTATTAGGGTATAAGTTATTTGATCGATTGCAATTAGATTTGAAATATGTCAAGTACTTCGACAGTGTAGGTTCGAGTTATAGTTTCGAAGATATTCCTCTAGATTTTGACAGCAGTCCCTCTTTAGTAGAGCTCACACTGGGCTATTACTTAAAGTAGAATACAAGAATAATTATCATAGCTTAAAGGAGCTGACTATGGAGAGTCAGCTCCTTTTTTATTGTTATAGTATGATTCAGTTTTTAATCTGAGAAAACTTATTTTATAAAGATCGAAGAGTGAATAAGTGATTAGCTTTGTTGACTTCGTATGTCAATAGCTAAATCGTGATTATGTCCAAAATGAAAGTGGCCATTATTGGGTCGGGAAATATAGGAACAGATCTAATGATAAAAGTCATCAGACATTCCAAGAATTTGGAGATGTGTGCAATGGTAGGTATAGATCCTGATTCTGACGGTCTAGCGAGAGCCAATCGTATGGGCTATATCACAACACATAAGGGTATAGATGGATTAGTTGATTTACCCGAATGGAAGGATATAAAAATCATTTTTGATGCGACTTCAGCGAAAGCGCATCACTATAATTGGAGTGTAGTGGAGCAATATCCTGACAAACGAATTATTGATTTGACACCTGCAGCGATAGGGCCGTTTCTAGTCCCTCCTGTCAATTTTGATGCATCTCACAATGTCAAGAATGTGAATATGGTCACTTGTGGTGGGCAAGCGACGATACCTATGGTGGCTGCGGTCAATAGGGTGGCCAAGGTTCATTATGGGGAGATTGTTGCATCTATAGCCAGCAAGTCCGCCGGCCCAGGGACTAGGGCAAATATAGATGAGTTTACAGAGACCACAGCACACGCTATAGAGCAAGTGGGCGGCGCAGAGAAAGGTAAGGCCATCATCATTTTGAATCCTGCAGAGCCACCCGTTATTATGCGTGATACTGTATTTACGTTAAGTGAGCAAGGCGATAAGGCTGCCATTGTAGATAGTATTCATAAGATGGTGGCAGAAGTTCAAAAATATGTCCCTGGTTATACCTTACATCATAATATCCAATTTGATGATATATCAGAAGATAAGCCTGTTTTTATAGAAGGGCTTGGTAATCGCTATGGCCTTAAGACTACAATTTTATTGCAAGTAGAAGGAGCTGGGCACTACCTACCTGCCTACGCAGGAAATTTAGATATTATGACCTCAGCGGCTATTGCGACTGCTGATCAGTTTGCACAAGAAAGTCTAGCTACTAACTAATAGAACAAAATGCATAAATTATATATACAAGATGTGACGCTAAGAGATGGTATGCATCCTATCCAGCATCAGTACACTAAGCAACAAATAAAAGATATAGCCGTAGCCTTAGACAAAGCTAAAGTTGATGCAATAGAAGTCGCCCACGGTGATGGAATTACAGGCGGTAGTTTTAATTATGGATTTGGTGCACATACAGATTGGGACTGGCTTGAGGGTGTAGCAGAATTGCTCACCCACGCGAAGTTGACAACGCTATTAATTCCAGGAATAGGGACTATCGATGACCTAAAGAGAGCACGCGATCTAGGGGTCGTTTCAGTTCGGGTGGCCACTCACTGCACTGAAGCCGACATTTCTGCACAACACATAGAGGCAGCACGTGAAATGGGTATGGATGTGTCAGGCTTCCTGATGATGGCGCATATGAACGATCCTGAGTCTCTAGCGCAACAAGCTAAATTGATGGAAGCGTACGGAGCTGCTTGTGTCTATGTAACCGACTCTGCAGGTGCTTTATTAATGGATGGCGTAAGAGATAGGATAAGAGCATTTAAGGATGTCCTTAGACCAGAAACAGAAATAGGTATTCACTGTCATCATAATCTTTCTCTAGGTGTTGCCAATACTATAGTCGCTATGCAAGAGGGGGCTAATCGTCTTGATGCCTCTCTTGCTGGTATGGGAGCAGGTGCAGGTAACTGCCCACTGGAGGTCTTGATTGCAGTGCTTAATAAGATGGGTGCTGAGCACAATTCAGATCTTTTTCAATTGATGGATATTGCTGATGATGTTATTAGACCCCTTCAGCAGAGACCTGTACAAGTAGATAGAGAGACACTTTCTCTTGGTTATGCTGGTGTCTATTCTAGTTTTCTGTTACACTCTGAGCGAGCAGCCAAGAAGTATGGTCTTGATACCCGAGATATACTTAATGAGTTGGGCAAGAGAAATATGGTCGGTGGGCAAGAAGATATGATCATTGATGTGGCCTTGGATATGAAAGGGAGAGGGTAGCAGTTGTTTGCTTAATAGTCTGAGGGGTTCTCAGGGCAGGCAAAGAATAGATCAAGAGGGTTTTTGATAATTTCCTGTTTCAATTGGTTGTACGAAAATGAGTTTGATGCACTGTGCTCAAGAAGCAAGAGATATTCTTCTTCCTGGATGTTATGAATCAGTCCTATTAAGTATCTAGATACTATGTTGAAGGTAAGCTAGGACTTGTTGCCTTATGCTCAATGGCAGTAGCACAATGGTGAGGAAGGTCGTTGCAAGGGTTCTTTGCTTATACGTAATTCGCGCTTTATCTTTTCTGTATTCAACCTATAGGTAATGAAAAAAGCTCATTGCCAAGCAAGCTTGGATGATAGCGTTCCTAAGAAGTCTGTCTTTGCCGATACTGAGGTATCGGTTCTCTCATTTCAAAAGTCCGTTGAGGACTTTTGATCCCGACAAGAAGTCGGGACCATTCGTTCATAAGTGGAGCCGCAGACTCCTGAACTGTTCTTCTAATCGATTGATTGTCAGTTGCTTCTGTTCTTGTATTGTAATAAGGCACCTTTGAGGACACTTTTATAAGTACATTCTAACTAAATATACTCCCTTTTTAATACGAGCAAAATTTGTAGTTAGTTCCTCTAAGATTGTGTATTACTTATCTATTGATTACATCCTCACTGCTGTTCCATAAGCAAATATTTCTATTGCTTGTTTTGAAGAGAAAGTTCCTTGTGCGATTGCTATTCTATATTCAAATTGACAGTTGATTACAGCATTGCCTCCTAATTGCTCGCATTTAGCTCTAAGTCTTTGTTTGACACCTTCAAATGCTTTGTCGGGGTCAGTACTTTTCATAAACCCTTCCTTGTGAGAGTCTATAGCAAAAATCGCATCAATGATTTCATACGAGTTATTTACATTACCAGTAGATATTAGAATGTTCATATTAAAGTTGTTTTAGTTTGGAATAATCTTTATTCTTAAAAATAGTAATTATTCTAGCTAAATTTTAAGAGTCTACAAATTGGGTTAGAATAGTGCTGACCCTATCCTCCCAAAATCTCAGTTTTGCGTATTTGGACTTAAGTTGCATAAATGCTTTTGTCTCTTCGCCTTTATAGTGGCTATGAAATTTCTTCTTATACGAGACTAACTTGATCTCTCTTTCGAATTTCAACCTTTGGTTAAATGCAAGGTCATTTTTACTCAGTGCTTGAGAAGGGTAGTATAGCCTAATTCCTTGCTCCTTGTAATACTGTCTGGAGTACCATCTTTCTGAATTTCCCACTAAATATAGAATTCTGCATAGTTTGCCATTGTTTGAGGGACATAACATATATAGAATTTCACCTTTTCCTAAATTACTAGGTTTGGCTATTAGTTCAATCTTAAAACAGTGTTTTCTCTTTTTCCCAGATTTAAGTTCTCTTGTGTAATAGCTGAATGTTATTGACTTTTCTGTATCTGTATATCTTGAAATGAATGCCATACAAATTTCATTATTAGACTGTTGATTCCAGCTAATGTCTCCAGATACTATTCTTCCTTTCTTGATGCAGCCACTTTTTATTAGCTTACTAAGCTCTAATCTATTACATCTATTGATTCTATATGCTTTTGGATTTACTGCCATATAACTAATGTAAACCTTAATCCTTAAGAGATGTGATTACTAATTATGACAATATCTATGCATCCGTAGGCTTGATATAGCTTGCGGTCACCTTTGATAAGTAGACCTTAGAGTTAGATTTATAGACTATAAATCCAAT
>CALBWK010000219.1 GCA_937969415.1 uncultured Saprospiraceae bacterium
GTGATATACAATCCATTCGATTGTGCATATGCTGTCCTGAGAGCAGAGATGATTCCAGTTCCTTGATTAGATAGAACTTTTATTCGTCTCTTTTTGTCAACGGTAGCGTACCTCTGTAATATGGAATAACTGCTGTCAGTACTATGATCATCAACCGCAATCAATTCCCAGTCTGTATATGATTGAGCTAGGATAGAATCAAGACAAGCCTCCAAGTACTTCTCTGTGTTCTTTACTGGCATCAGTATACTAACGGTAGACATAGTACCTGAAAAGTGGGAAGCTAACAAATACGCCAATAAGACAAGCGATAATTACTTTAGAGTACATATAGGGTAGAGAACCCATTTCAGTTAACAGGTATATGCCGCCCATATTGAGCAATAGTATCAATAGACTAACAAGCCCATACTTCATTGCCTGAGTCCCAATCGGCTTATCTCTTTTCTCAAATGCCCATATCCTGAGAATTGTAAAACCGACAATAGCGCCCAAGCCACTTGCAATACCTGCCGATATCACATAGTAGATACCGATAAACTCTGTGAGGATGTAGAGACTCGCAATATCAGTTAGAGTAGCTAAGACAGAACCAATTTGTGATCTATAGAATGACTTAAATAGTGGAACCTTCTCCTCCATAGTTAGAATAAGCGAGGCTCTAACCAGATCCAGAAATGGAGTGTTGCACAGGCATAGATGCCAGCCAACACATCGTCGAGCATTACACCTGCTCCACCCTTTATATGTTTATCGATATAGCCGATACCCAATGGCTTGAGTATGTCAAAGAATCGAAACAGTATCAGAGCTATGATTAGATACTTCAATGTAAAGGGAACGAATAGTAGTGTGAGGATATATCCTATGTATTCGTCGAGAACAACCTTAGATGGATCTTCGCCCCACTCAGGTGTCAACTTATTGGTGCTCCAGATACCAACTATAGTCAGCAGTACACTCGCTATGATGATGATAGTATTATAAGTCTGCACCCCATAGAAGTGCGCCAATAGATAGCAACAAAAGAAAGCGCCTATCGACCCGAAAGTTCCGGGAGCAATAGGCGCATATCCTAAGCCTAAGACTGTCGTCAAGGCCTTGTGGAATTTATTCATTCCTTATTCTTCGTAATCTTGACCGAGATGATTTATCAGTTCGTGACCACCGATATATCTCAATGTATTCTCCAACTTAGCCAACTGCTTAAAGATATCATGGATAGGATATCTACCCGCAGGCACTTGTGGTGACTTGAGATAGAAAGATAACCACTCTTGGATACCTGACATTCCTGCTCTCTTAGCAAGGTCAAGGAAAATCGCTAAATCCAATACTATCGGCGCTGCAAGAATAGAATCTCTACAAAGGAAATCTACTTTGATTTGCATCGGATAGTCTAGCCATCCTTTGATATCGATGTTATCCCAGCCTTCCTTATTGTCACCTCTAGGTGGATAGTAGTTGATTCTTACTTTGTGGTAGAAATCTTTGTATAACTCAGGATACTGATCTGGCTCTAAGATTTGTTCTAGTACACCAAGCTTAGAAACTTCCTTGGTCTTAAAGTTATCTGGATCATCAAGTACTTCACCATCTCTATTACCCAGTATGTTGGTAGAGAACCAGCCCTCTATACCTAGTGCTCTTGCCTTGAAGCCTGGCGCTAGGATAGTTTTCATAAGTGTCTGACCAGTTTTAAAATCCTTACCTGCGATTGGTGCGCCCGTCTGCTTAGCAAGCTCTACAAGTGCAGGAACATCGCAAGATAAGTTCGGTGCTCCATTTGCATATGGAATACCCATCTTGATTGCAGCATAAGCATAGATCATACTTGGTGCAATCAACTTAGAGTTTTTCTCTAATCCTTTTTCAAAGGCAGCTATTGTCTTATGTACTGCTGCTTCCTCTATATAAATCTCTGTAGATCCGCACCAGACCATTACAAGTCTATCGCAATTGTTAGTTTTCTTAAATTTCTTGATGTCTGCCATCACAGCCTTAGCCAGATCCATTTTGTTCTTGGCTTTTTTGACATGTGTTCCATTTAGCTTCTTGACATAGTTCTTGTCAAAGACAGCTTTCATTGGCTTTATCTTAGATAATGGCGCCTTAAGTTTCGATAGTAATGCAGGCTCTAATACAGCAGCGTGCACAGCTGCCTCATACATATTGTCTTTGAAGATATCCCATCCTCCAAAAACAACTTTCTTTAGATCTTGCAATGGAACAACTTGATCCATTTTAGGAAGTTTCTTGGAGTTGGTTCTCTTTCCTATTCTCATTCTTCCCATCTGAGTTAGGGAACCGACAGGATTTGCTAGGCCTTTATTAATGGCCATAACTCCAGCAATGAAAGTCGTCGCCACAGCACCCATACCAGGTGTGAGGATTCCTAACTTGCCTTTTGGTTTGGAGGCTAGTCCTTTTGATTTTTTTGCTGCTCTCTTGGCTGCCATAAGTTGATATTTAGAGTAAATTATTTGCTTTGCACCAATCAAGGGTTTCTTTCATCCCAGACTCTAGGTTATAAGCAGGTGCGAAGTTAAAATCTTTTTTTAAGTCTGCGATATCTACTTCAAAGGACCTTGCATAATACTCCTTAACCTTATTTCGGTTAAGTAGAGGGGTCTTTCCTTGGAGTTTACCTACCATTTCGCTTAGAAACCCTGCTACTTGCATCACAAAGAATGGGAGGGTTACTTTTATTATACGCTTGTCTAGGAGCTTAGCCAGTATATCATTCAATGTATGAATGGGATATACAGTACCATCTCCAACAAAATAGGACTTTCTGGCTGCTCTAGACTCAAGTGAATCTATTATGAGCTTAGCTAAGTCCTTGACATAGATAAAAGTGGCGTCCATATCCCCAGCGCCTATTTTAGGGCCTATGCCTAGTTTGATTGTTTTGTAGACAGACACCATATCTTGATCTCTAGGGCCATACACCGCCGTAGGCCGGAAGATTAGTGTAGGCAAGATTCTAAAGCTCTGAATAAATTGTTCTGCTTGGAGCTTAGATTCGCCATACCACGTGACAGGGTGCGGTATACTATCCTTATCTAGTACCTGACTCATCTGAAGATTGGCAGGACCGTAAGAGGCCAAACTACTCACATAAACCAGCTTAGCAGGTAGTAGCTGCTCTTCCATCAGGATCCTGCAAAACTTTCGCGTATAGCCTGAGTTGATCTTAAAATAGGTTTCTCTATTCTTTGCTGTAGTGACACCGGCATTGAGTATGATATAGTCAAAATTGTGACTGACCAGCTGTTCTCTTAGCTTGTCCTCCTGCTCAAAACTGTAGTAGAAAAAATGGATACGTGGGTCGGTGAGGTATTGCAAATTGCTACTCTTTCTGACACCTGCATACACGTGGAAGCCTTGCGCGATGGCTTCTTCTACCATCCAGCTCCCGACAAAGCCATTGGCTCCAGTTATGAGAAGTTTTTTGCTCAAGGATTAGGCGTCACAGGTGTAGATTCGATAAGTCTTGTATTTCTTACCATTCAGCTTTTCTGCTGCAGTGACCATTTCTTTATTGGTCTCTAGGATCCAAGAGGCTTCACCACCTGTCAGATTTCTTTTCCTAGCCTCTATGATATTGTTGGCAAAGAAGATAGCTTCTATACCTTTACGTCTGTGTTCTTCGATTACACCTGCCGTTATAATCCTGACTGACTTTACCTTCTTCTTGTTCATTAATAACTTGATGATATTGAAGGGAAGCAGTCTGCCTTTTTTGAAGTTGATCGTGATCTCATTGATATTGGGTAGTGAAACAGAAAATCCGATCGCTTCACCATCTTTTTCTGCTATATAAGAAAATTTCGGATCAGCTATCATTTTAAGATCACTGACAAGCACGTCAAATTCTTTTTCGTTCATAGGTACAAAGCCCCAGTTCTTTTCCCAGGCTGTGTTATAGATTTTTCTTAGCTTGGTAGCCTCTTTTTTGATGTGCTTGATATCAATATTGCGAATAGTAATACCCTGCCTCTTGAGTCTTGTCTCTAAGATTTTAGACATTTTTATTGAGCGATCAGAAGCCTCTTGAGTAGGTATAAAAAAGGCAAGCAAGTCCATTTCTTTTTCTAGCCCTATTTCTTTTTGTATGGTATCATAATAGGGCTTATTGTAGGTCATCATTATCTGCGGGGGTGAGTCATAACCTTCTACTAGTGTACCAGCTGTCTCATTGGTTGAGAAATTGACAGGCCCCATCAATCGCGTATAGTTTTCTGAAGCCAACTGCCTCTTAACTGTATCCATCAGTGCTTGGGCGACCTCTCTGTCTTCTATGTAGTCAAAGAACCCAAAGAAGCCAATATTAGACTCATGGTATTTATTGTAAGCTGGATTTTTAATTGCAGCAATGCGGCCTACGATTTTGTCTCCACGGAATGCAAGGTTCATTATTACCTCGCCATACTCAAAGAAGGGATGCTTATTTTTGTTGAGTAAGTCCTTTTGCGCCATAAATAATTCTGGCACATAGAACTTGTCCCCTTCATAGAGTTCGTGGGGAAAATCTATGAACTGATAAAACTCTTTTTTATTCTTTACTTCCCTAATGGTAAGGGAACTCATACAGGCTGATTTTCTTGATCAAATACGCCGATTTTTTTAGAGATAGCGTATATCTTTTCTACAGATTCAGCTATTTGTTCTTTGTTATGTGTCGCCATTAGAGAGTATCTGATCAGTGATGAGGTACTCGGTACAGCTGGCGATACGACGGGGTTGACAAAGACACCTTCGTCCAATAATAACTTGGTCAACTGGAAAGTCTTGTAGTCATCTCTAATCATAATAGGGATGATAGGCGTCTGTGTATGACCTGTATCAAAGCCTGCTTCATTAAGTAATTTCATAGCGTAGTGAGTATTTTCCCACAGCTTGTCTAATCTTTCCGGCTCTTGTTGAATAAGATCGAGTGCCGCAATTACAGAGGCAGCATTGGCAGGAGCTATACTAGCTGAAAAAATTAATGATCGAGCATTGTGCTTCAAAAAATTAATGGTGTCATTATCAGAAGCGACAAAGCCTCCGATAGAAGCTAGAGACTTACTGAATGTACCCATTATCATATCTACGTCATCGGTCAGACCAAAGTGGTCCGCAGTACCTCTACCGTTTTTGCCCAACACCCCTAAACTGTGTGCATCATCCAAGAAGATATTGGCTTTATATTTTTTAGCTAGCTTAACTATTTCAGGCAATTTGGCGATGTCTCCTTCCATACTGAATACCCCGTCAATAGCAATAAGCTTTATTCTATCAGGTTCGCATTTTTGAAGGAGTTTCTCTAGACTTTCCATATCGTTGTGCCTGTACTTCCACACCTTGTTGGCGTGCGATAATCGACTTCCATCGATAATACAAGCGTGATCAAGATCATCTATGATAATATAATCGTGACGACCAGGGATAGCAGATATGACACCTAGATTGACTTGAAATCCAGTGCTAAATACTAGAGCACCTTCTTTTCCTACAAAATGGGCCAGTTTCTCTTCTAGTTCTAAGTGAATATCCAATGTACCATTGAGGAATCTAGAGCCTGCACAGCCAGAGCCATACTTATCAATAGCAGCTTTAGAAGCCTCCTTTAGCTTAGGGTGATTTGTTAGACCTAAGTAACTATTAGATCCAAACATCAATACATCCTCTCCGTTGATCTTTACAACCGTATCTTGTTCTGACTCAATAGTCCTGAAATACGGATAAAATCCCATTGCTTGTACCTTTTGAGGTTGGTCGTAAGCAATCATTTTTTTCTTATACATAGAAAGTAGTTTATGGAGTTACTACCAGATAGTTAGTGATTTTCTGATACCATTTGGCCTCAAAATTACCATTTACTATCCTTTCAGCTAGAAATATACCAATAATAGCACAAGTCATTCCCATCAAAATGTCAATCATATAATGGTGATTGGAGTAAATTGCTCCAAACCAAATACAGACCATACTCAAAAGGAAAATGCCCAATAATATTTTGTTCCCGTACTTGTAGCCATAGTAACTCAATACCATCGGAAAGGCTGCGTGCATAGATGGCAGCGCTCCATAGGTATTCGTCCCTTGGCTGTACATATTTTTATATAGGTCTATACCTATCATTTCATCAAATCTTGCCAGACCCGCTGGTTGACCTCCTAAGTCTAAGATAATCTCTGCGCCGTAATTAAGATAATACCAAGGTGGTGCAGCAGGTAAAAGTATGTATATAGCGAAGCCAAATAAATTGACAATTAAGAAACAGAGCCAAAAGTCAAATAGAAGCTTGCGACGTTTTTTTATAAAAAGTAGTAATCCGAACAAAATCGGAAAGGGCGCCCAGGTAATATAAAAAGCTCCTGAGATCAAATCGAAAAAAGGATGGATATGCGCATTGAAATATTCACACATAGAGACGCGAACTCCGTCTAGATGGACACCAAACAAGCCCACCTCCATATCATAAAGTGCTTTGTTATGAATGGGAAATGGATTATAGTGGTGTAATATCTTGAGGGAATTGTAAAAGAAGAGATAAATGAAAAATGGCGTAAAGCATACGGCCAGTTTTCTAGAGCCCTCGGAGATGAATGCCAAACCGAACCACAAACAAAAAAGTGCGATTTCCATACCACCGACGCCTACAATAAAGCCCTTCCACAACCAGTAGATGGTACTCAATATTAACCCCCATTTCACCCATACGGGAGAAAATCTATCAAACTCGGAATTCATCACGTGTACTAGAGTACTATTTTTTTGTAGACTGGGAAATTGTAATCGATGGTATCACCAAAAAACTCGATATACTTGACTTGAGGGAAGACACCGAAGTCTTCTGCGTACACATATATATTCGAAACTTGCAGAAGCTCTCCTTCTAACTCTGTAGATACTCTAAAGTTACCTTCATCATCTTTAGCCAAGTAAAAGACTTGGTTATAGGAGACTAATTGAAAGGTAAAGGTTTCATTATTGATTCTACTGCTCTTGTAGCCGTAAGCCAATTTGGTTTGAATAGGGTTAAGTTGCTTTGTCTCTCCGTTCTGCTCATATCTAATCCAAAAGACATTGAGCGGATGCGTTGGGTTAATGACGCCATCATCATTAATGTTGAGTGTATAGACGACAGTGTTGTAATTAAGATTACGCTGTATGTAAAACAGTAAATCCTTTACAAGAGGTCTCGGGTAGCTTTCTGGCAAGCCATACTCCCTATTCCTAGTAAAATCAGATTTATTGCTATCGTAGTTCTTAAGCATAACTCATTGTCTGCCAACAAAGTAAATGAATAATAACTAGAAGTTAACCAGTTTGTTCGTCCAATCTAGCTTTAGCATAATATAGGCGTCTTAATGCGGTCACATTGGCCGTTATGGCTAAGAAAAATATGGGCCAGCTAAAAATGGAAATGGTTTCAAATAGAGGTCTATTCAGCAGTCTTGTTCCGTGCATATAATCACCGCCAAGGACATATTTTGAGATGAGCCAAGTCATTAGACTAGATACAGCAACGAGTACTATTCTTTCGGGACGCTGCATAATGCCTACGCTTGCGTTGACACCCAATCCCTCAGCTCTTGCTCTAGTATAACTGACCATAATAGAGCCGATCATAGCGATAAAGCAGAAGATTGAAGTCCACAGGTAGTTTTGTGTTACAGTATAATAACAGAAACCAAAGAACATAACCAACTCGCTGTAGCGATCTAGCACAGAATCATATAGAGCACCAGAATCACTTGATTTGCCAGAAAGTCTGGCCAAGCGACCATCTACCATATCCATTGCTCCGCCTAGTAGAATGATCATACCTGCATAACCTAGATATCGATGATCATTTCTGTCTCCTACTTCTGCGCCATAGATTAAGACTCCCGTAGATACTATGTTGAGCAGAAATCCAAAGAAGGTAATCATATCAGGCGTTACCCCTAGTTTCATCAATAACTTGATGAATGGATGCATAAGCTTATAAGCTAGCTGTTGTAGAGAGGTTTTGATTGGGCCCAAGCTGATAGTTTGTATGAATGCCAAAACTAGCAATTATCTCTCCGCTAATTAAATATTCAATTAGAACGTAAATCAGTATTTTCATTGCCACTAGAAAAAGACTTACTGATGCCAAACACTAAAATCGCTGGAATAGGTAAATATCTCCCTGCTCAAGTAATGACAAATGATGAGCTGACGAAGTATATGGATACCTCTGACGAATGGATTCAAGAAAGAACCGGGATAAAGGAGCGCAGATATGCAGTCAAGCACGAAGAGACTACAACTACAATGGCTGCCCGCGCAGCGGAGATGGCTATAGAGAGAGCTGGAATAACTAAAGAGGACATTGATTTCATCATCTTTGCGACGTTAAGTCCGGATTACTTCTTTCCTGGCTGTGGAGTGCTCTTGCAAAGAGAGTTGGACATATCTAATACCGAGATAGGCGCTCTTGATATCCGTAACCAATGTTCTGGATTCATCTATGGACTCTCAGTTGCAGATCAATTTATCAAGACAGGGATGTACAAGAATATACTGCTTGTCGGTAGTGAGATGCATTCGATGGGTCTCGATTTTTCTACGGAAGGTAGGACTGTGACAGTCATATTTGGTGATGGAGCTGGTGCTGTAGTACTACAACCAAGCGAGGAAGACGGTGTACTAACGACTCACTTACACTCTGATGGTCGATATGCGGAGGAGTTGGCTATGATCAATTTTGGTAGTCACGGTGGTCACCACGATGAGATCGATTATGGATTCCCATCTAAGGATATTCCAGGTGGAATATTCGCCACTAAAAAGATGGTCGAGGATGGACAAATCTATCCTTATATGAATGGGCAAGTTGTTTTCAAAAAAGCTATAGTCAAATTTGCAGAGGTTATCGGAGAGGCTCTACAGACAACAGGATTGACCAAAAAGGATATCAATATGTTGATTCCGCATCAAGCCAATCTCCGTATCAGTCAATATGTACAAAAGACGCTTGGTCTCTCAGATGAACAAGTCTATAACAACATCCAGCGCTATGGGAATACAACAGCTGCTTCTATTCCTATCGCCTTATGCGAGGCCTGGGAAGAGGGCAAAATTAATTCTGGCGACTTAGTCTGTTTAGCTGCTTTTGGAAGTGGATTTACCTGGGGAAGTAGTCTAATAAGATGGGTCTAAATGGATAAAATGAAACTAGATATATTGGCGATAGGGGTACACCCTGATGACGTAGAGTTGGGTTGTGGAGGTACCATTCTTAAGCAGATCTCTCTCGGATATAAAGTCGGTATCGTAGATCTCACCCAAGGTGAACTGGGTACCAACGGAACAGCTAAGACAAGAAAAAAAGAAGCTGAGGCCGCTAGAAAATTTGCAGGAGTACTAATTCGAGATAACCTAAAAATGGCAGATGGCTTCTTTGAAAATAATAAAGCCAATAAGCTCAAGCTCATCAAAGCTATACGCCAGTATCAGCCAGATATAGTCCTCGCCAATGCCATCACTGATAGGCATCCTGATCACGGAAGAGCATCCCTACTGATAAAAGAAGCTTGCTTCTTATCTGGATTGATAAAAATAGAGACGAAGCTAGGCAAGAAGAAACAAGAGAAATGGAGGCCTAAAAAAGTGTACAATTACATACAAGATCATCATCTAGAACCACAGATTGTGGTCGATATATCTGAATTTATCGCAGAGAAAATAAAGTTTGTTCAGTGTTATGAGACCCAGTTTCATAATGCCAAACGAAAAAATAAGGCCACTCCTATATCATCCAAATCTTTCTTAGAAAGCCTTACAGGTAGAGCTATTGCGCACGGTAGACGGATAGGTGTTCACTATGGAGAAGGCTTTACGTGTGAAGAGTATATTGGGACGGATGACTTGATGAAGATTCTATAGAAACTGTAAGCCTAGAATACAGTTTCAAGTCATAAAAATGTACTAATCTATAAGCTGGTATGCTGGTAGCTTCTGCTCGAGGGCATCTACATATTGCAGAGATCCCAATCTCATTCTCAATTGGACTTGAGATCTTGCAGACGCTTTATCCTCCATCTTACAGAAGAATCCGAGTCCATCATGATATACTTTGTTGTAATCCATCTGATACATCAGGGAGCTCTTCTCTTTAACTAAGTCTAGCTTGAGTAATGTAGGATTAGAGAGACTGATAGGGGAGAGACTATTATTTGGTGTATGAAGGGTGAAAGTTGACTGACCCGTTGCCAGAGTACACATCCACAAGCTAATCGCGAGACCTAGGATTACTTTGATACTTAGCTTTTTTGGAACCTCCATACAATTCAAATTTATACAATTTAGAACTGATTCCACCATTATCTAGTGTGTGCTTTTGTGTCGGCTTCAGACCAAAGTTCTTCATTGCTTGTGCATTACCAGAGATAACCCACGCTTCTGAGCCTTGCCAGTCTCTTTTGAGCTTATCGGCAATGTCTCTGTAGAAGTTGGTGATGTTTCGCATTTTGATCCGCTTATCGTAGGGAGGATTGAGAAAGACAACTCCATTCTTCTTGCCAGTAGACTCTAGAAAATCTGCTTTTTTGATGTTAACTAGATCTCTAAATTTGTGCTTCTGGAGATTCTTCTTTAGATCACGGACTGCATAGTCATTGATGTCTGAGGCATATAGATTGCCTTCTGGACTCTTGATATATGCCTGAGCCGATTCCTTTACGGACTGCCATATTTCTGGATGATAGTCTGGCCAATTCTGAAAACTGAAGCGCTCTATAAACTGTCCAGCAGGTAGGTTAGCGGCCACCATAAGTGCCTCTGTCGTAAATGTCCCAGAGCCACACATGGGGTCATAAAAGTCCTGCGTGCCATCCCACCCAGAGAGCTTAATGATGCCTGCTGCCATCACCTCATTGAGTGGCGCCTTATAAGCTCTTTCTTTATAGTTTCTAAGGTGTAGAGATTTTCCACTACTATCGATGAGGACAGAGAGTTTCTCTCCTGATAAGTGTACTTGGAAGACAAGATGGGGCTTTTCTAGATTGACATTGGGTCGATACCCGTGCTTGTCCATCAGTTGGTCTACAATGGCGTCTTTACATCTGTAGGTTGCAAACTGCGAATTGGTAAATATCTCACTGAAGACCGTCGCGCCAATCGCAAAGGTCGTCTTCTGATTGGTAAAGTAATGACTCCAGTTTATAGTCCTTAAAGCTTCATAGTACTCATCTTGTGTCTTGATGGTAAACTCTGCTAACGGTACTAAGACTCTGATCGCCGTTCTCATCAGATAATTGCACTTATACAATTGCGCCCAGTTGCCTTCACAAGTTATGCCTCTTGTGATAGGTTGGATGTTGGTCAGGTTAAGTTGCTCTGCTTCTTCCGCGAGTACCGCTTCCAAACCAGCCATTGTTTTGATGAGAATTTTCATATGCTGGTGGCCTAGAGAAAGTTATTCTTCTTCATCCACTCATCATTGTAGATCTTGCCAACATATCTCGTCCCGTGGTCGTGTATGGCTATGACTACAAGGGAGTCTTCGTTCAGTTGATCCTTGAGTTGCAGAAGACCAGCAACTGCTGAGCCTGCGCTATAGCCAAACATCAGCCCTTCTTCTCTTGCCAATCTTCGGCACATAACTGCTCCATCTTTATCAGTGACTTTCTCCATGAAATCGATAATATCAAAATCGATATTAAGCGGGATGATATCCTCACCAATTCCCTCTGTGATGTATGAATAGATTTCTGACTCATCCATCACACCTGTTTCGTGATATTTCTTAAGAGCAGAGCCATAGGTATCTATGCCCCATACTTTGATGTCTGGATTCTGTTCTTTGAGGTAACGACCAGTACCTGATATCGTTCCTCCTGTACCCACACCTGCAAGAAAGTGAGTGATTTTTCCTTCTGTCTGTTCCCAGATTTCTGGACCAGTCGTGAGATAGTGTGCTTTTCTATTGGAGAGATTATCGTATTGATTAAACCAATAAGAGTTGGGAGTCTCCTTAGCGAGTTTTTCAGCCACAGAATAGTAAGATCTAGGATCATCAGCAGCCACATTGGTAGGGCAGACGATCACTTCTGCACCCATCGCTCTGAGTATGTCAAATTTCTCTGGCGATTGCTTGTCGGAGGTCGTAAATATGCATTTGTAACCCTTGACGGTAGCAGCCAGTGCTAGTCCCATTCCAGTATTCCCTGAGGTGCACTCTATGATTGTTCCTCCTGGCTTAAGGTGGCCTGCTTCTTCAGCATCGAGGACCATTTGGAGGGCCATTCTGTCTTTTATTGAGTGTCCTGGATTAGTGGTTTCCATTTTGACAACGACAGTTCCAGGTACGCCTTCTATGACTTTATTTAACTTGACCAAAGGCGTATTACCTATGGTTTCCAGTACATTCTGATGAATCATCCTCGCAATTTGAATGCAAAGATACTACTATTGATAATAGTCCATCTCAATTTTGAACTTGGAGTTAAGAGCTCCGAGCGCTAGTGCTACAGCAGGAGATAATACAATATCTACTTCTGAGGAGTGGACACCTTTGGGTATTCCAGCGAGCACAAGAGCAGTCACTTCTAATTTGGTAACCGGATGCCTCAGTCTTATGTAAGAGTTAGGCTTGGCTTCATTATGCATTACAAAGAGATTTTCTCTTTCAAAGCCTTGCTTATCCCAAGTTGCGATCCCGGACTTGTAATTGATTTGAGGTTCTTGCGTAGGTTCAATTTGAGTAGAATCTATGACGACCAAGTCAGATATTATAGTGTCTTGGGTTGCCACGATTATGTCTGTTTCTGAGTTAGAAATTGGTGTCTCTACTTTTGTTTGCTCAGTAGATGCTTCAGGACCCTCAGCATTGGCTCTTTTGATAATCTTATTTCGGATAAGATCTGCAATTGAACCTCCATTTTGATTTTGGTCCGATGGATTAGCATCTTCTGTTGGTGCAGGTCGAGGCTGTGTCGATTCTTCTCCAGACGTCTTTTTGGTAGTTATGAAGTCTTCTGCTGTGACATTAGCCGATTCTGGTCCCCACCATCCAACAACTAAGTTTCTTCCTGCCTTAAGAGAAAAAGAATTCACTTTATTTCTTGTGCTCAAGTTTTGGATAGGTTGAGGAAAGTAAGCGTGTGCTATTTTAAATAAGGTCTCTTGTCGCTCAACAGTATAGATGAGAGGAACCCAATTTTTATTTGTCTTTTCTATAGGTGTACGGAGAAGAGATTTATCTATGGGAATAATAAGTTCTTCACCAACTGAAAGTATATCACCCGCCGATAACTTGTTGATTAACAGCAAGTCCTCTATAGATATATTAAAATAGCGGGCTAGACTATAAGGCGTTTCCTTAGGCTTAAGCGTATGCCTATAATAGACTTGATTGTGCTGGTTGACCTCTAGAGTTATGGCCTTAATGTAGTCTAGAGAGCCTTCTTGTGCCTGTAAGCATACTATACTAAAGGCAAATATTACAAACGTAAAAATGGATTTCATAACAAATTCATGATAGGCAAAAAAGATCGCCATAGTCAAGAGCTTGCCTTAGATCAAGTAGATATTTAACCCTTTGATAAGTTGTATCAGTTTATTTGTTCAAACTTTGCACTCTTTACAACTGGGTCTGCTTCTAAAATCTGCATTATACTCTCAGGTGTATATTCCTTGGTATCATAGGATATCAACCACGTATCGTTATTGCCAGATAAGCTTTTCAATATCTGGACACCATACTCCTTACGCATTTTAGTAAACCATCGAGCCAGTTCATTGGCTTTGGCTATTTCGACGATTATTTTGGCTCTGTCAAACTTTGGGTCTTTGGGATCTTCTGTTACTGAGTTTCTTTGTAGCTCCCAGCCATTGGCACTTTCGGCTATGCTCTCTAGAGCAAATTGTAACTTATGTACCGCCTCTGGTCTTTCCATTTTTCCTGTAATAGACTTCTTTAGTTCTCCTTTTCTGTATGAAATAGTTGATGATGGGAGATCAGAAATATTGCTTTCATAGACCTCATCAAAAGAGAAGAAATCTGATTTCTCAAATTTCTTAGTCAGGTCGTCAAACTCTGATTGGCTAATCATCTTAGCATGGGTACCTAACTTATTGGTGTTCTTCTTACCGATAAACTCAGTATATAGGTTGTTGTATATCCGCAAAGTATATACTGGACAAGAACCAAAGCAAGCTCCTTTCTTAAGGCTAAATACTATGTCATCTGGGGTCACGTTATTGTCCAAGGCAACGGCATCCGCCTTATCACTGCTAGTGTTTTTGGTGGACTTACAGCCATTGGCTAAGATCAATACCAACATCAAGAGGACTACTATCCTTATCATAATTACATTTTAGCGATTGTAAATGTAACGAAAGGAAGCAATTAATAATTTCAGTTTGCTTAAGCTATTTCACCACCACAACTGCTCCCTGCTCCAGCAGTACATCCATAACAGTGTTGGTTGATGATGATCTTCCTATTGAGAAAAGCCTCCATATCAAAGTCGCTGATGTGATTTCCCTTAACAGCTGACTTGAGATCTAGCATCTGATTGAAATCGCAATCATGGATATAGCCATCCCAGCTTATAGACATCGTGTTTCTACACATAAGTCCTTCTATAGTCGTCGGGTTAAAGGCATTAGCCAATTCCTCCATATAACCTATATAGTTCTCAGTTTCTAACAGATAATCGAGAAATCTGCTTACAGGCAGGTTGGTAATGGCATATAGCATATTGAAATCTATATCGAACTTACGTTTCAGCTGTCGCTTAAATTCTAACTGTAGCTCCTCTTGAGGGCCAGGGAGATAGGCTCCTGATGGATTATGGACAAGATCTAGCGTCAATCCAGTTCCTTCTTTTCCATAGCCTACGGCGTTGAGCTTTTGCAACGCAGCTATCGAGTCTTCAAATACTCCATCCCCACGCTGTGAGTCCGTACGACCCTTGCTAAAGTATGGTAAAGAAGAGACCACCACAACTTTGTTATCTCGGAAGAATTCTGGGAGATCGTGATACTTCTTATTAGCCATAATAATGGTCAGATTACATCGGACCATTACTGTTTTTCCTGCTTTGGTGCATTCTTCTACAAACCACCTAAAATGAGGATTCATTTCTGGAGCACCACCAGTGATATCTACGGTAGGAATATTGTGCTCCTTGATGAGATGAAGACATTGCTCCAGAGTCTCGCGACTCATATTTTCCTCCTTTTTGTCAGGTCCTGCATCTACGTGACAGTGGGCACAAGTCTGGTTGCATAACTTACCGATATTGAGTTGGAACACTTGTACTGCAGAAGGCGTTACTCCTTCTGTCCATCCGTGTTCTGCTATGGCTGTTTTAAAAGCGGGTATGTCTACTCTCACTTCATCCTTATTGGACAATACTTTGAGTTGAAACATAGTATTAGACAGTTCACTGCCTTTTGCTTTTAGACTCTTAGTTTTTTGTTTAACTCCCATTATTACATAGATTTTTTCTTGACCTCATTCATCATTTGCACACTATTAACTAGGGTAGCCCCGCTTTGGATGGCTGCAGCGACGTGTACTGCTTCCATCATTTGTTCTTCGTCAGCACCTTTTTTGAGGCAACTAGAAGTGTAGGCATCCATACAATAAGGGCATTGTATAGCGTGCGCAACCGCGAGGGCTATGAGTGATTTTTCTCTAGCAGACAGTGCTCCCTCCTGAAACACAGATCCATAATACTCGAAAAACTTGTCGCCGTATTCTTTTTGAAAGTCCGTTATATTCGGAAAATCCTTGAGATTGGCTGGGTCAAAATACTTTTTACTCATAGTCGAGGTAGTGATAGGCAAAATTAGCCCAATATACAGCTATTGTAAGGCTAGAATACTCTAGTGTTGTCAAAATGACAAATGCATCGAGTTCATATTTGTTGTATACTAGCGTTCCCCAATGATTCTAGTGTATGTCAAGACAATTTTTGGCCTTTATGATATTAACCCTTACTCTCCTCATAGGCTGTAAACAAGAGATAACGAAGGCTGTTGAAGAAGTCGGAAGTATGGAAGAGGAAAAGGGTATTAGTTGTGAAATTATTGTACCTGCAGGAGATGCATATACTTCTTTTGAACATCTGCAAATGCCACCTTTTTTCAATGTAGGTGAAATTAGGACGGAGACCAAGACTACTGAAGCACTCGTCCTATCTTCAAGAATGAAGAAAGGCGAATCTCTCAAAGTAGATGTGATAGGACTATTTGGCTTCAGACAAGATACAAGTGAAAGAAATTATGTGCTAGCATTGCCCAGACAGAAAGGTGTAAATAATCTGGAAAGACAA
>CALBWK010000220.1 GCA_937969415.1 uncultured Saprospiraceae bacterium
ATTGTCTTACTGTGTACTTCTGAAGCTCCAGTGCTTCTTAAAAAAGATTCAGCCTCGCTAGCAGAAACTTCTGACTTATCAAATGCAATGCAGAATTTATCATCAGTGATTCTCAAATCAATAGTAGGGTTGACAACACCAGGCCCGAGTCCATTAATCAAGTAAAAAGTTACTACCATACCAATACAAGCAAAGAGTACTGTCAACTCAAATGTGATCGGAATAAAGGCAGGCACAGGCCAATGAGGCTTTCCCCCAAAAATCTGAGGCCAATCCTTAGTAAAGATCCAAGACATCCCACCAAAGGCAGTCAAGGTACCTAGTGCTCCATATATGAAGCCAGCGATATGTAATCGAGATTCTGCTAATCCAAGTAGTGGATCCAAACCGTGTACTGGAAAAGGAGTATAGACATCCATAATTTCCAAATGCGCATCACCAGCTTTTTTTACGGCTCTGAGGAGATCCTCTTCGTCGTTATATAACCCGTATACTATGTCTGTTGTATTTGCCATCTTATCTGCGTTAGGCTTTAATTATGAAGGTCTCTTACCTCCGTCTAATATGTCTTGTAATTTTTCCAACTCCTCCCACTTGCCATCTCTGGCTAGCGCTGCTTGTTCAGGCCAAGTGTCTGGCACCATCAATTTAAATCTAGGACCTGCATCAGAAAGCAAGCCTTTTATTTCTTCTTGTGAAGCTGCAGCAAGAGTCATAAATGATTTGATACCTCCAGCTTTAAGAATACCAGAAACTTTAGGACCTATGCCTTCTATCTTAGTCAAGTCATCTTCTACATCTGTTACAGGCTGTGCCTTGGTCTCCTTGACAGGAGTCGGTTCCGCGACTGCTGCAGACTCTTCGATGTCAGCTTGCGTATCTGCATCTAAACCTGTGGCAGTAAGCCCTGCAGCTGCTGTTCCCATAGAAGATTTCTCTAGATTACTGGAGACAACTCTTAAGTGGGAGTCACCATCGTGACCGTGATCTGCATGACTATGATCATCGTGACCGTGACCGTGATGATGTATTGCATTAGGACCAGTGTACTGATCACCTGCAGTCTTCAAGATACTCTTGACCTCAGCGATGGCCACCACTGGCGCTACTCTTGTAAATAATAAGTATAGTGTCATAAAGAGTCCCATCGTCCCTATGAAGATACCCATCTCAACCCAAGTCGGTGAGTAGTAACTCCAAGATGAAGGGAGATAATCTCTCGCCAATGTTGTTGCGATAATCACGAATCTCTCAAACCACATACCTATGTTGATCACGATAGATACAAAGAACGTGATCGCAATATTTCTTCTGAATTTCTTGACCCAGAAAATCTGCGGAGAGATCACATTACAGAACATCATCCCAAAGTAGGACCACCAATATGGCCCAGCAGCTCTATTGAAAAAGGCAAACTGCTCATAGACATACCCAGAGTACCAAGCGATAAAGAGCTCAGTCAAATAGGCTACCCCTACAATTGTACCCGTCACAACAATAACCTTGTTCATTGATTCGACGTGGGCTATAGTAATGTAGTCTTCTAATCCAAGCAACTTCCTCGTCACAATCATCAAGGTCAATACCATCGCAAATCCTGAGAAGATGGCTCCTGCAACAAAGTATGGAGGGAAGATCGTCGTATGCCATCCTGGTATAACAGAAGTGGCGAAATCAAATGATACAATCGTGTGTACTGAAAGTACGAGTGGAGTCGCTATACCTGCAAGAATAAGAGATAATGACTCCCATCTTTGCCAGTGCTTAGCTGATCCTGTCCATCCAAAGGATAGGAAATTATATATTTTTCTTCTGAGACCTTTAGCTCTATCTCTTACTGTTGCAAAATCAGGAACTAGACCTGTGTACCAGAATAATAGTGATACAGTGAAGTAAGTCGATATCGCAAACAAATCCCACAGGAGTGGAGAGTTGAAGTTAGGCCAAAGAGGTCCTCTTGTGTTCGGGTAAGGGAAGAAGTAAAAGACTACCCAAGCTCTTCCGACGTGTATACCTGGGAAGAGTGCTGCACAGATAACGGCAAAGATGGTCATGGCCTCCGCGGCTCTATTTACCCCTGTACGCCATTTCTGTCTAAAGAGTAAGAGTATCGCCGAAATCAGTGTGCCGGCGTGACCGATACCGATCCACCATACAAAGTTGGTGATATCCCAACCCCATCCTACGGTTCTATTCAGATTCCAAGTTCCGATTCCGTGCCAGACTGTCCATGCGATGCAAAACAACCCGAAGGCCAACATTGAAATAGACAAGATAAATCCGACTGTCCATCCAAATCCTGGTGCACGTTCCGTTGGTGAAACAAGATCTTCAGTTATATCGTGATAACTTTTATGTCCTGTTATTAACGGTTCTCTGATATTACTTATAGGAGCACTCATTTATAATAGTTGTGTTCTTCTTCTAAAAAATTAATTAAGCATCTAGGGGTTCCTTGTTCACGACCTTCATCGTGTACGTCACTGATGATCTTACGTTGACCTCATCTAAGGCTACATAATTAAGTGGTGATCTAAGCTTTTTACTTAGCTCCCCTTGCTTGTTATTTGTATCTCCGAAAGTGATGGCACCTGTAGGACAAGCTGTCTGACAAGCTGTTCTCACATCGCTATCTTGCAATCTTCTTCCTTCCTTCTTAGCGGTAAGTTTACCTTCTTGTAGTCTCTGTACGCAGAAACTACATTTCTCGATAACTCCTCTTGATCTTACTGTTACATCAGGATTCAGAACCATTCTCGTCAAGTTATCTGCACCGAATGGTACAGCTTCGCCTTTAGAGACTGCTGGTTGGTTAGCAGGGAAGATATCCGCTGTTGTAAAGTCCAACCAATTGAATCTTCTTACTTTATATGGACAGTTGTTGGCACAGTATCTAGTACCTACACATCTGTTATAGGCCATCTGATTCAATCCCTCTGAAGAGTGGTTGGTTGCATTGACCGGACATACATTCTCACAAGGTGCATTGTCACAGTGCTGGCACATCATCGGTTGGTAGACTGTATTCGGATTTTCTGCATCACCGAAGTAGTATCTATCTATTCTCAACCAAGTCATCTCGTGGTGTCTGCTCACCTCTTTCTTACCGACAACAGGAACATTGTTCTCCGCCATACAAGAAACTGTACAAGCATTACACCCGATACAAGCATTAAGGTCTACGTGCATTCCCCAGTGGTGACCTTGGCTATATTTTTCTGCTACATACTCATCGTAAGGATAGAGTGTCGCTTCATTAAGGTGGTCAAAGTTCTTTTGATCCTTATGCATTCTAGCCATACTATCCTTCAGCTCTTTGATGTCTGTAGGATAGATAATAGATCTCTTAGTTAATGAACCTTGATATCCTGGGATACCGACTCCATAAGCTGTTTGACCTAGAGTAGCCTCATCAGCATTGATGGTTTCTCCATCATTGTTTTCTGCTTGGACACCTATAGTATGATGATATTGTACACAAGAGAAGTGTTCCTCTTTGCCTACACCATTAGATACTGAGACAGAAGGATTATAATATTGAGAAAGACCACCATTAACAGTGACGACATCATTGACATCTTTTCCTACCCCAGTACCACAAGCACCTGCATCCGCTCTTCCGTAACCTAGAGCCAATCCAACTGTACCCGGTGCCATACCGAATTGCTGAATCACTGGAAGGACCATCGTCTTACCACCTACATTTATCTCTGCTAGATCTCCATCTCTCAATCCATTAAGACCGAGGAACTTAATCCCGCCATCATAGTTTATTGGTACTGCGAGGTAATTACCCCAAGATGTTCGAGCTACAGGGTCTGGCATCTCTTGCAACCAAGGATTGGTCGAGAAGACACCGTTTCCGATACTTACTGGCTCAAAAAAGACTATTTCTAAATCACTACCAGAGGGCTTAGAAACACCTCCTTTAGCAAGACTTATATCTGCATTGAATCCAGAAGCTTGAGAGCCTCCGCCTCCTTTGACAACACCATCATGTAGGGCATTATCCCAGAAACCAACAAAAGTGGCAAAGCCTGAACCGCCAGCATACATAGTGCTCTGCCAGTTAGACTTTAGATAGCTCAAGTAAGGCTGATCACCGCTCATCGGCATACCTGCCCAAGCCATCAATGACTCTTCTGCCTGTCTTGTATCAAACAAAGGACTGATCGTGGGCTGTATCAAACTGACCACGCCTCTCTTAGGCTGTGCATCTCCCCAACTCTCCAATACATGGTGGGTCGGAGCTACTATATTACATAGGGCAGTTGTTTCATTAGGTTGGTAAGACAAAGCTATTTTGGTATTGACCTTGGCCATAGCTGCCTTGAAGGCTGCAGCACCAGCATAATCATATGCAGGATTAGCGCCCCAAACAATTACTGTGTCTACTCTACCACCTTCTATTTCAGAAACCAACTTGACAAGCTTTCTCTCATCCCCTTGTCTTTGGTAAGATGCATCAGAGAAACTTAAGGTATTGCCGTAGTTACCGAGTACATTATTAATGTCATTGATGAGCAATTGCTCTTGGACATTATTAGAAGCACTGACTACTAGAGAGTTGCCTCTAGCGCCTTTCAGCTCAGCTGCAATCTTGGTTAATGCTCTTTTTGCTCTATCGTTGAGCCCATTTCCTCCGGATCCACCAGCTACTTTTCCGTGTAGGAAAGCTATAGCTGCTCCTAGCTCAGAAGGCTTGATTAGTATTCTATCATCTGCATTAGAACCCGTCATAGACATATGGCTCTCCACTTGTACGTGTCGAGACATCTTAGGATTCTTAGGGTTGATTTTTCTGCCTTTGATGTAGTCAGATGCATACTCTATTGGAGAGATCCAAGTGCCTAAGAAATCAGCGTTGAAACTGACAATTACCTTAGCTTTATCGAAATGATAACCCGGGATAACTCTATCACCGAATGACATTTCATTGGCTTCTAAGATAGCAGCAGAAGACACAGGATCGTAAGTCACCACTTTAGATTGTGGATACTTCGCCATAAAATCCCCGAGTACTTTCTTAGAAGTAGGGCTTAGAATAGTATTGGTTACTATTCTGATATTGTTAGACGCTGCTAGCTTAGCCATTACCGTCGCATCAATATCTCCCCAGCTTGCCTCAGTAGTACCGCCATCGGCAGTCATCATTGGCTTCTTATATCTGTTTGTATCATATAGACTCAAGACAGCAGCCTGTGCTCTTGCAGAGGTTCCGCCTTTTGTCATCGTAGATAGGTCATTGCCTTCTATCTTGATAGGACGACCTTCTCTACACTTGACGAGGATCGGACAGTAATCACCACCCTCTACATAAGATGTCGCATAGTAAGTCGCTACACCTGGGACGATAGAGTCCGGCTTGATAACGTAAGGAATCGCTCTCTTAACAGGTATATCGCAACCAGCAGCAACGGTAGCTGCGCCAAGTCCAAATCCTAGAAACTTCAAGAAATCTCTTCTGTTAGAATCCTTCTCTACAAGGGCTTCTCCATTTTCTAATATATCTGTACCGCCAAATTCTTTATCTACAGACTCTAGGAATTCCGGATCTCTGTTGAGATCTTTTTCTCCTATCCAGACAGCTTTATTATCCATTTTTGTTTTGTGCATGTTGATCAGAATTTAGTAGTGGCATTTTTGACATTCAAGACCACCTATATCCTCTACAGTTACTTTGTCCTTGTCCCCGCTCGCGAGGTCATCGTGATACTTTTCGTAACTCTTATAGTATTCGTTATCTCCAAATTGTACTTCCGTCTCTCTGTGACAGTTGATACACCATCCCATAGAAAGTGGCGCATGCTGTGCTAAGACATCCATTTCTTCTACAGCGCCGTGGCAGTTCTGACATTCTAGCTTTCCGACAGCAACGTGCTGAGAGTGATTGAAGTAGACGTGATCTGGTAGGTTGTGGATTCTCTCCCACTCTATCGGACCTTGGATTTTTTTCTTTTGATCATTGGTCAATGAACTCACGAGATTGTTCCATTGTGTTTCTACCAATGCCTCACCTGCTTTATCTATAGCTTCTATTCCTTCCTCAGTAATATAACTATCGGCCATCCATTTCGTGTAGATCGCTTTAAGTTCTTCTTGAGACAATTTATCGTAGTCTTTGATGTAGGTATTATCGGAAGGATTGTATCCGATACTGGCATAGATCTTAGTCAACTCTGCAGTTCCGTGCTTAGAACCAACTTTGATCGCTCTGTGGCAATTCATACAAGTATTGGCTGCAGGGATAACTCCGTGCTTAGATCTTCTAGCGCCATCGTGGCAGTACTGACAATCTATCTTATGTGTACCTGCGTGAGTCGCGTGAGAGAAGGCAATCGGCTGATCTGGTGCATAGCCTTGTTGTCTTCCTAGACTGATTGCATTATTTACTGTTGTATAACCGCCTAGTATGATCGCTGCAAAGAGTGCAAAGCCTATCACACCTTTACTCGTCAAGGTCTGCCATAGTGTTCTCTGTGCTACAGTGGTACCATCTTTAGCTGCAGCAAGGACATTAAGGTTAGATATGATTCTAGCCAATAAAAGTGCTAGGAAACCTAGAAAGGCAAAAAGTGCATAGTAATACCAAGAAGGTGTTTCTGCCTTAGTTGCACCTCCAGTCACACCGCCAGCTGCCACTGCAGATTTCGGCAAGAGACTGCCGTCATACATTCCATTGACATATAATAATACGGACTCTATATCTTCATCTGTCAAATTTGGAAATGCCTGCATCACAGTCGGCTTCCAAGTTCCCCATAGCTCTACAGCCTTAGGATGACCTTTCTTGATCATCGCCTGGGAGTTTCTTATCCAGTCATAGAGATCTTGCCTTGGGTAGTCTGCCCAGCGCTCTTCGACACCACCTAGAGCAGGACCTGTCGCCACGGATTTCATATTCTTGGCGTGGCACTGCGCACAGTTATTTTTGAAGAGGCCTTTCCCTGCATCGGCAGTAGGTTGAGCGCTCAAGAAAATAGGCGCTAAGCCTAAGAGAATTATCAGCGTGAGCTTAGTAAGATGGTTAACCATTTATCATGATTTATTAGTTCTGTCGACACATTATTCTGACCCGTCTAAAAATTGCCACGAAGTTACTACTAGAAGTACACTATTAACAATTAAACAGATTAGGAGTTATTTATTTAGATTACGTCTAAATAAGTTTACTCTAGCTAAACTGAAACCGCAGCACGTATCAGCGGATGTGGGTCATAATCTTTTAGTTTAAAGTCCTCATACTCAAAGGAAAATATATCTTTTATTGTCTTATTTAGTTCCACAGTAGGTAGAGATCTACAATCTCTAGTCAATTGTAATTTGGCCTTATCCAGATGGTCATTATAGAGGTGTACATCCCCAAAAGAATGTATGAACTCCCCCACCTCTAAATCACATACTTGGGCTATCATCATCGTCAATAAAGCATACGACGCAATATTAAATGGTACCCCTAGAAAAGTATCGGCAGATCGTTGGTAAAGCTGACAAGACAGCTTCCCATCTGCCACATAAAACTGGAAGAGACAATGGCAAGGCGTTAGTGCCATTTGGTCCAGTTCTCCGACATTCCAGGCATTGACAATCATTCGTCGGCTGCTCGGATTGGTCTTGATGGTTTCTACGACCTTGCTGATCTGGTCTACAACACCTCCATCTGGCTTAGTCCACGAGCGCCATTGCTTACCATATACTGGCCCTAGGTCTCCATTCTCATCAGCCCATTCATTCCAGATTCTGACACCATTATCTTTGAGATATTGGATATTGGTATCGCCCTTGAGAAACCAGAGTAACTCATAGACCACAGACTTAAAATGAATTTTCTTGGTAGTAAGCAACGGAAAACCCTCGCTTAGGTCAAAGCGCATCTGATAACCAAAGCAACTAAGAGTCCCTGTACCAGTCCTATCAGACTTAGCAGCGCCTGTATCTAGGATATGTTGTAGGAGTTGATGGTATTGTTTCACTTGACCTTGACTTTGTGCAAAATTACAAAGCGACAAACATATTACTTGCCAACCTTATATAAAAACTAATAAACTAAAGATTCTATATCACTTAAGATATAAGTAAGTATCGCTGTTACAGTAAGCCTGTGTCTTTAGGATTTTAAGATTTTCCTATATTGAGATTCTAAAACCTAAAGACTTACGAAAAAGACGGTATGAAAAAGACGGAATTCCTTTTATTGACTTTACTCAGTTTGCTTATTCCTACACTCAGTTTTGGCCAAGGGATAGATCAGCGTATCAATGATGCATTTGCTCCTTTTGCCAATTTTTGTTTGGATATGGTTCTGTGGGAGGTCCCAGGGACAGGTATTCCGCTAATTATCTTTCTGCTAGTCATAGGGGCTGGATTCTTTACAATTTACTTCAAATTTCCCAACATACTTAAGTTTGGCACAGCACTCAACGTAGTCAGAGGCAAGTACGATGAGATAGAAAATCATCAAGGTGCACACAAGTCGAATGTCAATATCGTCGATGGCGATATAATGGATACAATTCGAGATGAGTCTGAAGAAGGCGAGGTTTCACACTTTCAGGCACTTGCAACTGCAGTATCAGGTACTGTAGGACTAGGTAACATAGCTGGTGTCGCTATTGCAATTTCAGTGGGGGGCCCCGGAGCAACCTTTTGGATGATAGTATGTGGTCTGCTAGGCATGTCAACGAAGTTTGTTGAGTGTACACTTGGAGTCAAATACCGAGACATAGCTCCAGACGGCACTGTCCATGGTGGCCCGATGTACTATCTGTCTAAAGGATTAAAAGAAAGAGGTTTTGCCGGCTTAGGTAAAGTGCTAGCTGTCATATTCGCGATACTCTGTATTGGCGGTTCGTTTGGAGGTGGTAATGCTGCCCAATCAAACCAAGCAGCAGCGCAATTGGCTTCCTTGATGGGTTTATCAGGCGGATCAGCAGGATTTTTTATTGGGTTGGTCTTAGCAGCTATAGTGGGTATCGTCATCATAGGTGGTATTAAAAGAATAGCTTCTGTTACTGAGAAAATCGTCCCTCTGATGGCTGCCATTTATATTATAGCTTGTCTCATCGTGGTGTTCAGCAACTTCAGTTACATCGATGATGCCTTTAGCCTAATCATAAGTGGTGCTTTTACTAACGATGCGGCGCTTGGTGGTTTCTTTGGCGTACTTATACAAGGATTTAGAAGGGCGGCCTTCTCTAATGAAGCAGGGGCAGGATCTGCTTCTATAGCTCACTCGGCAGTAAAAACTAAATATGCAGCTTCAGAAGGGCTAGTGGCCTTACTTGAGCCTTTTATAGATACAGTGGTTATCTGTACGATGACCGCACTAGTCATTATATTCTATAATAGTGGCAACTACTTTGAGTATGGTGCAGTAGTAGATGGCAATGTGACTATAGGCGGCCAAGCAATGGGAGGAGCGGAATTAACCTCTGCAGCATTCGGAAGTGTGATCCCTTGGTTCCCATATGTATTGACGGTCGCCATTGTACTCTTTGCTATATCTACTATGATCTCGTGGTCTTACTATGGTCTTCAATCTTGGAAGTATTTATTCGGTAAGAGTAAGGCGGCTGATTTGACTTATAAGCTCTTATTCTTGGCCTTTGTAGTGATCGGTGCAGCAGCCAATATGAGTGCGGTATGGGGATTTTCAGATGCAATGATTCTCGGTATGGTCTTTCCTAATATGATCGGACTCTTCTTCTTATTTCCTATAGTCAAGAAAGAACTTGCCAAGTATATGGATGCTATCAGAAGCAGCAAGGCCTAATCTTTGACAGAAGTAGTCCTACATCTTGGAAGTAACTTAGGTTATAGAGAAATCAATCTAGAGTTGGCTCTTATTATAATCAGTAATCACATTGGGGAAATCCAAAAACAATCTAGTGTATATGAGACTGCTGCTTGGGGAAATGAGCAGCAAAATGATTTTCTTAATCAGGCTTTCATAGTGACAACCTCTCTTACAGCGACTGAGGTCCTTGCCCAAATTCAGCATATAGAATCTAAAATGGGTAGAAAGCGGGAAGAGCGCTGGGGACCGAGGCTCATCGACATTGATATAATTTTCTATGGAGAAGATATTATTGATATTCCTAACCTAAAAATTCCTCATACACAGATGAGTAAACGTAGTTTTGTGCTGCAACCTTTACTAGATATCTGTCCAGACAAAATACATCCTAAGCTCGGTAAGTCTATTAGACAATTAGCAGAAGAATGTGATGATCATCTGGCAGTGCAAAAGATAAAATGAGCAGCATACCTTATAACTACATATGCATTGAAGGCAATATAGGTAGTGGGAAGACCTCACTGGTAGAGTTATTAGCGCAAGAGACTCAAGGACGAATGATATTGGAATCATTTGCAGACAATCCATTTTTGCCCTTATTCTACCAGGACCCAGAACGATATGCTTTTACAGTGGAGCTTTTTTTCATGACGGAGCGATACAAGCAACTTCAGAAAGACTTAGCCTCACCTGACTTATTCAACAAGTACATAGTATCCGACTATTTATTTATCAAGTCATTGCTCTTTGCTCGAAAAAACTTAGGTACTGAGGAGTACAAATTATTCCAAATGCTATTTTCGGTGATGAACAACAATTTTCAGAGCCCAGACATACTAGTCTACTTACACAGAGACACTCCCTATTTGCTTGATAACATTAAGGAAAGAAATAGAACTTATGAGCAAGAGATAGAAGCTGATTACCTATTGAAAATTCAGAACTCGTACTTTGAATACTTGAGGAATATAACTTCGTATCCTGTATTAATATTGGACCTTAAGGATATGGACTTTGTCCATAACCGGCAGAATTATGAGACACTAAAATTTCTATTGAGCAAGGAGTATCTGCCAGGTGTACATCGTATGTCTTTATCAAACTAATTATTAACGAAGTTTCATATCCATCAAGCTTCTAACTTCATTTACATAGGTCCTGCCAAAAGGAAGTTCAGTGCCATCTACCTTCAGCAATTTAGTGGAAAAATTAACAGATTCCAGTTTATTCCTATGAATGGCATAGCTTCTATGCACTCTTACAAAGTCATTAAACTTAGGTATCTCCAGTAGCTTAGAAAGTGAATATTTGAGGATATACTTATTGTCTTTGCAGTAAAAAGTGATGTAGTTGCCTTCTGAAAAGAAATAAGTCAAATCACTTAAATGCACTTTTTCGTAAACATTATTTTTCTTAATGAAGAGGCTATCTTCTTTAACTGTAAGAGTCGAAGACAGCTTTAGAATACTGCTGCTTACATCATCCAGTAAGCCCTTAAGCGTTAAAATGTCAAAAGGCTTAACAATAAATTTACTGCCAGTAAATTTTTTGCTCTGATTGTACACATTCTCATCACTGAAAGCTGTTACAAAGATAAAATTTAGAGATCGATCGCTAAATTCTTCAGCAAGATCAATACCAGTGTCATTATCTTGAAGTTGTATATCGGCTATGACTATATCAGGATTAAATTTAATTATATCCTTCCGAGCTTCATCTATGGAACTAGCTCTACTTACAAACTCGTAATCCGAAAGACTTTCAAACATCGACTCCAATTTTAGAGAAAAAAATTGGTCATCCTCTACTACTACAATTCTCAATTTATCTACATTTCATTCTTTCTGTATTATCAGTAAGGCTAAGCTAATTTAATATTACCTTAGCAATTAATGCTATTTAGACTTCACTATTATTCTACAAACTGCACTCTTTGCGTAATTGTCTGTCTGTTGTCACTAGTATCATTCACATTGAGCGGACAATTTGAAAAATATGATGATTATAAGCATTCCCCAAACCTCAACTTTGAAAACTATAACATAGACAAATCGTCTAGCGCCTACATCAAAGAGATAAAGATTGACAAAGGCATAGTGTGGGCTCTTACCTATGACTATATCTACAAATTTAACAATGGAAATTTCTACAAAACTCTAGATCTAGAAAACAATCCGTTAACTAAGAACGTAGATCAAATTTTTCTAGATAAACTAGGGAGAGTATGGTTACTGAATTCTGGTGCAGACAGAGACTTAGTCATTTACGACATAAGAAAAAACACAACAATTTCAGCATATACTCTAAACACACTTAAAAAGTATTCTGCAGAAATAAAGTCCTGTAAAGAAATTTATAACGACAGCGAGAACAACATTTGGTGGAAAATATCAAATAGTGAGTTTTTGAAATTTTCAACACAAATTGAACATGTCAAACTACAAACAAATCAGAAAATAAATAGGCTTTCTGAAATAGATCAAACCGTATTTGCTCACACAGAAAAAGGACTATTTATTGTTCAAGGAAACAAATTATTACCTATAATCTACACAAAAGCAACAGATATAAAAATTCACAAAGGAAGAGAAATAGATTACATAGTCTATGCACATGATTCTATCAATATTGCAACTGAAATTTATCTTGTCAAAAATGATATTGTACATGACAAAATGGATCAAAAGCTTTCTGATAGCAAACCTATAAATGATCAATACCTATACCACGAGGCTACTAAAAGTTTGATAAGAGCTTATCAAAGTTATTTTCAAGTCGATAATTATATTGAAAGGAAAAAATATCAAATCAGGCTACCTTTCCATCCTACAAGTCATTCTCTATATGACAACAATGGGAATATATATATGCCGACCACCACAGGCCTCATCACTATCTCAAAAAAGAAATACCCCTTTGAAATAATTAATAAAAAACAAAAAAAGAGTTACAGACACATTAGTGTTATTAGGGACTCAATTCTACAATGTGCGACTTACTCTGGGCTGGAAGAGAGAAATTTGCACACAGGAGAACTTCTAAACACGTTGCCTGATCTTATATCATACTCAAGATCAGAATTAGATTCTACCACATCGGTAATTAATAAATCGGATACTAAATGTCTTATATTTTTGGACAAAAAAAGTCCACTTAAAGCAGGAACCAAATTAGTAGAATTGCCAATTTTGAAATCGAACATCAATGAAAACATACGTAAGATATATTACGATAAAGTAGACTCTACGTTTTGGATATCAGGACTAAGTAGTCTATGGAAACTTCGGCATCATAACAACATCCCCTCTATAGAAAAAGTAGAAAACATCTACAACGTTACAGAAATTGAGCGATTCAATGAAAATATTGTTATCTCTACTAACGAAGGTCTATTTAGGGTTTTTGACAATGGCACTCCTCAAAGAATCAATCTAGAAACCAGTAGACCTTTATGTCATATTCTTGGACAAAATCGCAATAAAGAATTGTTTATTGCCATACAAGGAAAGGGTATAAAAGTTCTTAATGATAACTTACAAATAATAGATCAGTACGACGACAAGATAGGCGTAATGCCAACCAATATATATAGTCTACAACTAGACAATAATGAAAACATATGGGCAGGCACAAGTCAGGGAATTCTATACATAGACCGTAAGTCAAGACATACCAAATATTTTAAGTACTCAGATGGAGTAGGTCAAAATGATTTTAATTATCAATCCAGTTATAAAACTAAGGATGGTGTTATGCTATTTGGGGGTATAGATAGATTGGTGAAATTTAATCCAGATTCAATTATCGCTGCCAATAAAGATGTTAATGTAAAATTGATAGATGCTTTTTCGAGAAAAAGGGAAGAGAGCACCTTTAAGAGTGTCTACAACACTACGGACTTAGTCCTTTCTGTAGAAGAACCAGAACTAAAACTAGTTTTTGGATATGACAACATTGCAGATAAGTCAGAAGGGGACTTACTCTATCAGCTTGATAGTTCAGAATGGATGCTTCTAAAAAACGAAGAAATCATTGTCAAAGAATTAAGTGCAGGAACACACCAAATAAGAGTTAAACACAAATTTAATGATGACAAAATGTTTACCGCCAAATTAGATTCTAGGTATCCACTACCCGGGGCTTTCCTCCACTGGCTTATCCTTATTATTGGCCTTTCGTCATTAATATACCTATCTAGTTTCATAAAAGGAGTTCGTCTAAAAAAAGCTAATCGCCAACTAGAAAAACAAGTAGCATTAAGAACTAAAGAGATAAAACAAACTAACGAAGACCTCAAAGCATCGAATGATACTAAGGATAAAATATTTTCTGTCTTAGCACACGATCTACGGTCACCAATCAATAATCTACTTGACCTCACAGATACAGTTAACTTCCTTGTCAACAACAATCGTTCTGAAGAGCTACTTACCCTTGGCAGTGAAATTCAGAAAAAAACAAATAGACTTAAAACACTAATAGACAATATATTACACTGGTCCCTACAGCAACAAAACAAAACTTTCTTAATCGCCAATAACTTTAAAATAATAGGGCCCATCGATAATACCATAAAGCTCTACAGCACCTTAGCGGGAGAAAAAAATATCACTTTCAAAAAAGATATTTCACCATCAGTTACAATAAATGCTGACTATTCTGCTTTCGAGCTTATTATGCGTAACTTAATCTACAACGCCATAAAATACTCGTACATAGGAGGCACAATTACAATCTCCTCTAAGATTTTAGGTGATGACATTCTTATAATTGTCGACGACAATGGAATTGGCATTTCTATAGAGCAAATTAAAGCTATAAAAGAAGAAACATACACCAGCAAAGAAGGTCCTTATAACGAAAAAGGAACAGGAGTAGGACTTATTCTTTCTATGCATTATGCAAAAAAAATGAATGGACAAATCACAATTGCTCCCATAAAATCACAAGGAGCAAGAGTTACTTTGAGTCTTCCGGTAAGTGCTGATGCGGATGTTCCTGACCGAGTAAATACCTAATCTTAACAAAGACTTCTCTGGGTATCAATTGATCTTGTCGTATACTTAAAGAAGTTGGCGGATAGGCAAACATTCCTTGTAGTTCTTGACTCAGTCCGATTTGTACTTTTATACTTTCATCTATCGTAAATATACCTCCAATGTTTATGGAAAAATTTGCATTTCTAAAGGCATTGCCACTACGGTCTTGAAATAAATCAAAAACATAAGTGCATACTGTCTCTTCATCAATCTCCTCCATATTTAATAATACGCGTTCATTCTGCCTTAATGAAAAAAGAGGGGTTCTTAACTCAATACCACCAATCAATGAGAACAAATCTTGAGAGACAACATAACTTGCCTCAGCGCCTAACCTTAAATAATAAACGTTGATCAGCTCTGTTCTATCTAAAGGTCCTATGTCATTAAAATCATTGGTAAATCTATCACACGTGCTCCCGAAAGTGCTGAAAGGAGGATTGTTGTCTACGGCCACCAACTCTTCAGAGATGACTTCAGATCCAAAAAAATCAAAGGTATCCCGCAAATTCATAGACCTAAGCATCATTCCGCCTCCTAGCCTATAGGAAAATCGGTCGCTCACCTCAGTTGTCCTTCCCACGCCGATACTCAAACTAGGTCGACTTGAGAAGACAGAACCTGAGGCACTTGATGATCGAATTGTCTGCCGCAATACGGTATCCATTGTGTTGGGCAACGCTACATCAAAACTAAATTCACTGACTCTTTCTTCTAACTCAACTTTATCAAAAAAGTAATACCCACCCAAATCCAAGTCCCAACTTTGAGAAAACAAGCATAATGGTAGAAGAGCAATAACTAAAGGCAGAAGCTTCATAATTAATGATTTTAAGAACTAATGTAACAACTTTTCTAAAGCTGGAATACAACCTTCAAAAATTAAAAAATCTTCCGCCTAAGC
>CALBWK010000221.1 GCA_937969415.1 uncultured Saprospiraceae bacterium
CTCATGATGATGATGAATCAAGAATTGCCACACCAAGGCTGGAGGAGAAATATATATTGAATCGCCATGTAAAGTTAAAAGTTACAATCAGTGGGAATGTTGGCAGCCTGAGTGACTTTGCATAATAATATTGAGGTCGAAGCTACACAGTTGACATTGTTCTCATTCTCATCATCGATGAAACGTGGACGTGGAGCATCAGTGACAGTAATTTCGTAAATTCAAATTTCCAAAACAGACTCATTACAGTGAAATGTTCTTTCTATAGAATGTTCGCAGCTCAAGAGACACTGCACTATCGGATAAGACTGAAAGGAAGGAATTGGATAACATTTTCTGTAAAAGAAGTTGTGCTAAGTGAAGCCTCTACAGATAGACCCCAAGATAGATATGATTTTTGATTGTCAAATGAAGCTAGTTTGTAAGGTAAAGAGTTCGTAGATGAGGTTGTCGAGAAAACAATAGGTCATTGGGCAGCATTGTATGGCAGTGTCTTCTATTATTTCATAATGATCGAAGTTTGCTTCTTAACGTTCAGCTTCATAAAACAATGTAGAGCGTTGTTCGACCCGGCCCTAAACAACAAAATTGACTTCCCTAATCGTAACCAACATTTTACCCCAAACATTGTTCTGATGCTACTAATTTTGCTTCTATTACATACACCAAAACTGGCATGATAGCCTGAGGATTTTTAAAATTGTTTTACATTATGACATTTCCAGTGAGTGGAGCTTACGCTAATGGAATGTGAGCCCCATATTCACGGAGCAAGGTACAGTTTAGGATAAATTTAACCTGACATTGCAGTAAAAGTAATAGTGCCGGAAGTACAGAATTGTCAATCAGGTTAAAACAGTATAACAAAAGTAATAACTAAAGCTCATGTATGCATTGTCCTTCCTGGTGCGCTTTTCATAACTGAACATTGCAACAGACAACAATCAAGTTTGCTTACACTTCATTTCTCACCACAATTTCATACTGACGTGATTGTGAAAAAATAAAGGTATTTTAAGTAAGGTTTGCTTCGTTCGTTTTCATATAAATGGTATTTGAGGAGACTCAATCACTATCGGTACAACCAAGGATTTCAAAATTGCGCATCTGGTATGTTCTTGTTGCGTACTGTAGTCTACTTAGCGTGCCTTTACTGCGAAATGTTATACGTTTCATGGTTTGGAGTGCAAGAAAACTCTCAAGGACACAGAAACAGGTCAACAAGGCTCATTTGAAAGGAGACTTATTCGACGAATGCATAACTATGCATTTGGGACATGACCAGAATTAGGAGTGCAAAAAAGGTAATCGGCTTCCTGTATATTAACATTCAATAACACTTTTAAATTTGGAACTATAATGACTTTTCGTCAAGAAATCTGGAAAGGAGATCTTCGGTTGGGGATCGTCTAGTTATCATTGGTCACTAGCGAGTATGTTCCATATCTGATAATGCAAATAAAAGGATAGTTCAACCATATTTATGTCAAGGAAACGTAAATTGATCCTTTTTCCATAAATTAGGTGGCATGTTACTAATATATCAAATGCAACGAAACGATTTCCACAATTTTGCCTAAACGAGATGCAATCAAAGAAAGTTTTATTTCTCTATCCTTGTTGGGCACAGAACGAATACAAGAAGTCTTTTCTATTCAAAATACACTAGATGCAGTAACCCTACCTCAGCAATTTCTAATTTTCTAATATTTTCCCTTTTCTCGCCCGCATCACCTACCACTACCGAATTAACTTCAAATACCTCTGAGAAGCTCTCGTCAAAATGGATAATGTAACTTTACTTCATATCTGATAGTACTTACTGGCGTGCTGTATGAACAGTAATGTAATTTGAGGATTTATCCATTCTCAATCTTTCCGCTCAACTGACTCAGAAGATTTGATCGTAATCGGAGGGAAAAACCGTTTCACAATGCGGTTCATCGAGAGATGATGGAGTATTTAAAGGATCATCTTCGTCCTGTTCTGAAATCACAATTTTGTTTAAACTATTTGTGATTGCGTTAGCAATAATGCTGTAGTCCTCATTCACAACAGATGCATAAGTGTCCCGTAGTTGCTCAACAGACGTATTCATCGCTTTTCCTAAAAATTCGAGGAATGTTCCTTCTGCCTCGTCCTTGAATATTCGACCCTCTCGATGGGCATGTAGCATCATAGTCGCATAACTCGACCTAAGATTCATGGTAGACATCTTAGCAAGCTTGGGGTTAACATTGAATAAAAACAATCTAAGTGTATCAGTTACTTGCTTTGTGGAAAGGCGTAGGCCTCTCTTGCTGTGCAACAAGAGACACTTCGCCGAGAAAGATTCTTCTCGGTTGTGAACACGAGCAAGATTTTCACGTTTCCTGTCTAAAACAGGAAGAATCTCCTCAACGTGAAACCTCAAAATGCCGAGCAAAGAAGACGGAAAGGGCACAAATGGCATGTCTAACGCTCGTGATGTCTTCTCTAGAACCGTGTGGAGTTCAATGTAACATTTATCGCTGCTTTGTGACTGGAAGCGGTTAAAATCACGACCTGTAGGTCGCTGAATCTGGCAAAAGACTTGGGGGCGCTGTCCCCCGCAACATATCATCATGACGGCGAGCATATTAATGCACCAAACGCTCATTAGAGCCTCATCGCGCATCAGACGTAGGTCACTCTCTTGTTGAGACTGTTGGACCTTCAATCTTCGAATTGTCGACATAAGACCGGTCAGTTTATTGACTGCAGTAGTTCGACATGACAGAAAATCCTTTGGAAGCATCATAACACCTTCTGCCTTTCTCTTCTCTAATGATTTCTTCTGCCGAGACTGACGCCTCGTTGCCTGCTTATATGCACTATGACAAGAGTGAAGTTTGTCAATAACTCTTTCAATATTTGCAACAGTACGGCTATCTCCCTTCCGCTCATAAAATCTTCTTGCTGCAGTTGAGAGTTTAAGAAGCTGGGCACTTTTTCCGAGGCACGTTGCTGAAGAGGAAGATCGTGCTTCGAAGTAATCCAAAAACAATTCCACATGATCCAGAGATGCAACAAGCTTAAAAAGATTACCTTCATTGCACATTTCCAGAAGCATCAGCTCGCGCTCACATTCGTCGGCTTCCATCGCACATCGCATTCGGGCAAATTGTCCAACAGCAGTAAGGAAATGCGAATATCCGGCATTGCTAAATCCTTGTGCTGCTTTTGCCTTGAACATGAGTCGAAATACCTCGAGAACATCCTCACAGTTGGCATCATTAAGTACTAAGCGCCGGTATGACGTAATGCCCTGGCGCAGTGCCGTAGAACTTATCATTTTGGCTTCATCAGATGTCAGGAAGTCAGGCTCCACTTCGAAAAGCCCGTTGAGGTATACACTCCATTTCTCAGGAATTGATGGATTTCCCTCATTAGTTTCGTAATGTTCTCTGGTAATACGTGGATCTCGACTGAGCCTTACCGATTGACTTTCGTCGCGTCTCCTAGATAATAAATTTCTCTGAACCTCACGAGCTTCCGCGAATGGATTACTTAAAGAAAGAACAACACTATCAGCGGTATCCAAATCTGTGTTCGACTCTGCTCCATCTGTCACACCTTGAGATGAGGATCCTTGATCAATTACTTCATTTACCAAATCTTCATCTTCTTCGTTTTCGCTCTCATCAAGGACATCCCTTTCAAAGGCAACCCCTCTACTCATCACTTCGTTAGCTGAATTGTCTACACAGTTGTGATCCAGGGTTTGATCATCGGCATGTTCGTCTTCGATTTCTGTTGCTGGTCTCTCAGAGTCGTCGATAAAGGAAGAATCATACTCAGAGTCATCTACGGACATGACTTCAGGACTTTCTTCTTCGCTGATGTAGCGATTTCTTTCGAAAAAATCTGGCGTGTTGTTAAGAGGACGGAGGTTTGAAGTAGATCTCTTTTTCTTTCCAATACCCAAAGTTGGACGTCTCATTATGGGACGGCGTTCGTTTCCAACAGCTGAAGTTTTATGCTTGATCTGTTCCTTCGAACGTCTACAAGATGCTGCCTTCTTGGATCTGCGAATTGCTTTTTTCATACGAAGTTTATTGATCATATTGACAAGTAGGTTTAGATGAGGTGAGTTGTGATTGTGGATGATAGAGAAAATTTGACGAGGAGCTTCAGCAACGAACTGTGATACTGGGAATACATCCAACTATTGCAAAAAGGTTCCCTTGTTCGCATCCTGTACTTATACCGCTTGGTGGAAAAAAAGAAGCGTGACTTCCAACACAACGCAATCCATTTCCAAAAGCTTTTCCCGTTTCGGGTGAGGGAATGAGCTGACCGTTTCAATCTTGTTCCATACTTTGAAAATTCGAACTGCAGTAGAACGACATTAAAATTTCAAACTGTATCAGATCCCCATGTTCAAGGAGGAGTGAATTTCAAATAACAGAGAAAGTCATCAGTAAGTATTCGAATATTGGAAGAAAGAAAGAAAGGTTTAAACGGTATGTTACCTGAGTTGGAACAGATTGTTGGAATACGAATACAGGACAAACAAGAATGGAAGATCTTACCTAATACTCAAAAACCTAACTCATAAAGTCCTGTTGCGTTCTATACCTTACTGTCCCACAACGGAACAATATTGGATTAAGTGTTTTAATTTTAAAACTAATTGTAATGATTGAATACATACGAAGAAATAGCAGTTACGAAGAAGATTTAGTAATATACTGAAAAGAAGGATTTCTGCATACGACGACATCGGAAGATCTGTACGAGGTTCGGGATGTAGAGGAAAGTTTCATCAAACAGATTTTTAGCATTGACTGAACTTCGTTTATCTATAGCCAGAATGGAACATTATAATCTCAGCAATGTGTTCGAAAACCAATTGAAATGAGAACTTTAAATAAAGAAAAAATATAACATTCCTTGGTGCACGTTTACAGTGATATACGGACCTGCATCAATCTGATCCATATCATAAGTGGTGTAGGAGAGGCCATGCACTTGGAGTGGAAAAGACAAATCATCATCCCAATGATACATCTTAGTCTTAGCATATATTCAATTATTCATATGTATCTATGGACAAATTGGAAGTTTAGTCTTGTCCCAACGGACACTTCAATTCTTGGAAATCCTCTAACTGCGCGTTATCTACTTGCAATCAGTCAATACTGACTTAGTCCATATGAGACAGCCCATTGCCCCCCCACCGGTACTGTTTGTAACCTCAATTTATTCGAAATTGATTGAAAACGAATAATATACGAGCTATGCCATAAATTAAGAATGAAAAAATAGATTATTATTGTAAATATCAAGAAATCAAAGTAATAGCTTTCTGCTCGGTTATCTTGTTAACGCAATTGTTTGAACCTCACACTTGCTTAGCTCCAGCTTACAATAGTTATCCTGATATCTGTATAATACTTTGCTTTGACGCAAGTAAAAATGACCTCTAACTGCTCGTTGAGTACAAGAAATATCGATAATACATTCGGGAGCGGTGTTGGTTAAGCTAGTCACACTATTTTTCAGAATTCCTGTCATTGAACTTTGATGTGATGAGGTTTTATCTCGAGGACATATCCAGGGCAGTGTCTGTTGTAAAGTTACCAGTATGCTTTGCAAACGTTATATACCTCGAGGCATTTGGTCTTATTTAGAGATAAAGTCTGCGCTCTCATATCAAAACGTAGAGTGTTTGATAACATCATTTCTTTCGATAGTCCTGGTACAGGACTGTGAACGTCTACTAATGATGACAAGCTTTTACAGGACTTTAATCGTAGGCAAGGTGTTCTCAAATAATGTACAGTAAAAGATGCCATTGGTTGAACTACATATCAAATTTTTTCGACTTTTATTAGCCACATATCTGCTGAAGAAGAACGTAATCATTCCAAGGAATACGTTTCTGTACTAATAAATTATAGGAAGTTCTCGCAGTTCAGATGTGTCATAAATGCAATTTAAAATATTTCTGAGAAACATCCAAATCTCCTGCTACGGCGCACCGTATGTCCTAGAGTACTTCACAATGAAAAGTTAAAATCTATTGGTAGAATAGTACTGTTATAGGCATTCAACGTTCGTTCTTATGAAAAAAGATTCATCGTAAGAAATTAAAGTACTGTACTGCTTTGATGCTTTCTAACTGAAAAGTATTCCCCATTATAGTTAGGTATTGGCATGGCTATCACTTGAATAAACGTACTAGGAGAAATGAAATAATTTATGTTCCAGAGATAAAAGTATTGTAGCCTCGCCCTCGCTCGTACATTGTTCGTAAGTCTATGTTACGGCAACATTGCAATTCAAATTAACAAACACGTCAGTATTACTTACAGTACTACAAGCGAAACCTGTGAATGAAAATAAACTCTTAAGGTTCTAATTATCACGGTACATCATCTAAAGCGTGCATGCAGAAAAGAGCTGATCTAGGACATATACAAAAATCTTTTCTACGTGGTAATACTGCACTTGGGGAATCATCGGCTGTAACCTATGCACATCGTTTTTCTTCCATTTTTCATCTCTCCGTACTCTACAGCTGGAATGTATCCGCTACATAGTCGCAATTTAGAAACATTTATGGTTAGGGGAGTAGGGTATTTATTGCATCTAGGGAATGGCTAACCTGCCTATTGAAACGTAGTTATCATGGTATACTTAGCTTTCTCGGCGCAAAAGCTCCTGTGCTCATTGAGTACTTGATTTTTGTGGAAGAGGTAGAGAGGAGAGTAGAAGAAATCCCGTGCTAGGGCCCATCGCGGATAAAATGAATAAGAAAGGCAGCAGGACCTCTCCTATGCAAACATAAGGCATCATTACCGATGCCGATAGGGGAAAGAGTATTGTATTCTTGCTCATAAAGCTACTCACGTGGAAAAGTAATCTGAATCCATTTAAACAAATATTACTGGGTTTGTTCTGAAACTTAGCAACAATTACTTTTTACATGTGATATGCAGCTCTGGATAACAGTAATGAATATACTCAGAGCATTCAATATATGAGACCCGTACAGCTGCACTGTCATATCCAATATTGAACAAGCTGCGAGTAATTCTTCCTTTTTGTCAACTGTAGGACAGTCTGTGGTCTGTACGGCACACACTCAGAATGTGGTGGAGTAACGCCCGAGTTGGTTAATGTCATAGTCCATTGATAGGACTCTCAAAGAGTACACGAGGCATCCGTGTTCCATCTTGTATATAATGTTTCAATTTACGTCGGTTTGTCGTAACAGCCACCACATAAGAAAGCAGATACCAGAGCTTTGGGAGAATTATCATTTTTCGATGCAATTATCCATATTTGGATTGGCTCTATACAGAATGGGCTAGATCCTTGACACACGTTCGTAGTCTCGTTCTTGTCGCTCTCCTTACAAGTACCACTAGTTTGGTCTGCACATTCACGTGCCGTATGGCCAGATATACACCTGATTCCTAGGATTTTGTCTTTACTACTCTCTCCTTCGAACCACATCTTTCTATTTTTTGGACTAGCGCTCAGTAATTCCCTCCTCTCTGTTATCCTTCTATGCTTTTTTTCTTCGAAATTTCATCTAACTCTGGTCTAACCAGAATCACCCACTTCGTTTAAGCACGGATTAAACTAAGGGGTTGCTTGTAGTTGGACAAGAGTTAGATGAAGTTTCAAACAGCTCTATGAAGGTACGGTTGGAAGTATATGCAGTACTGCCAATCGTACCTTCATAGAGCTGGGCTTCTTTCTAAACTAGGCCCCGTGAAAGCGCACCCTACCAATTCTTTCTTTCTAAGATTGGTCTCCCATCGAACATCCACGTCAAGAACTGTATATCATTACAGTGTTTATCTTTCTACTGCACGGGAAGTCCCAGGCAGCGTGTCAATAGGGAATATTCAAAAACGGCTTGAAACGATTGTTGAAAAGTCGAAATATTAGCTGAAAAAGAGAACGGAAGTGCTGCTTAATACTTCAGTTGCACTGAATATCTCCTGAAACATCCGTCAGAATCGTCGAGCCAAGTAGTTCATCGACTTCCCATTCAGTGAATCAACAGTAAGTGACCAAAAACCTTTAAAGCGGATAACGTTGGCCTCATTTCAGTTCTCTGTCATCTGCTGTTAATGCGCTAACCGGTATGTAGATGTACTTGATATATTCTACCACAAAGCTTCTGTATACAGGTACCCGTATTTCAAAGTAGCCCAAATACAATTTGAAATCAATTTTCAATGCAAGCATTATCTAATTTACAGATCACATCGGTACCTAAATCTTAGAACGGTCGAAGGTTATTAGAAAACATATTACTATGAAACGTATACCGCAATATTGTATTAATACTACATGCAATTTAAATGTTTTTCTAATATTCGGCACATACATATACAGCGCCAAGTGGCGCGTACCATCCTCAGTTCACATATTTACGAGTTTATCAGAGTTGTTTGATTCGAAGGTCTTAGTAATTGCTCTTCGGAATCAATATTTGTACAGGTTTCTTTGCCAGACTCGAGTTCGAAAATTTGTTTACGAATATAATACTCTCATTGACTATCGCGCCTTCCTCATTACGATGGTTCATCTTCTCAAGTAGGGGCATACCGGGGTTGTGTAAGAAATGCAAGTTGAGGATAAATTTCATTTTATATCCAAGTCCGTTATGGGTGGGCGCCTTAGACCATTCAGTTGTCCATACATGTGAAATATGTCAAGTATGGGAATGGGTGTATCGTTTTATATCGGGTTTGGAGACTGGTTTTTCTCTATGTAATGACAGCAGAAATGTTCTTCTATCGAACGGAAATACTATATGCGATCGTTTCGAGGTAAGCGCTCACTGCTTGCGTTCGCAAAACGGTAGGAGTACCAACTTATTAGGACGAGCTATTTAATTGAAATGGCTACCGCTTAGTGCTACCGCGCACTGAGTGATTCCTTCCCTATGCTTCTGTGCTTTTAGCGACTGAAGGAGCAGTATCCATATGTACTGTATATACAGTTGACAGTATTACGAGAGAAGGTAAATACGAGTAGCTATCGCAGGGGACTGTGGAGCTCAATATGGAAGATGTAGATTACTAATTCCTCCCTTCTCAAAAGGGATGCTAAGTGGTTAAAATTGAAATATTGTTATCCCCAGTGAACAAGATCAATGCCACAAGTTAATCTAGAACGCCAGACATTCCCTTTATTCGGCAGATCTAGTCAGGAGCAAGACTAAGACTTTCTGAATAAAACTAAGCATACCTGTTCAAGATTAACTTGTCTGTTCGATTTTGTTACTGTCCTTTACCAGACACCCGGGGTCTGGCTTTTCACTAAAAGCACAGATAGGGATCCGGGGATGAAATATGCATTTCTGCCCATCTAAGGTACCCATACGTTGCAATCTTGGGATCACTTCTTTGATTAAAAGTGTTATCCGAACGTTGGGTGAAAAGGGAGAACTAGCACTAAATGCTACCCCAGTTTTCTACAGATTTTTCCTGACTCTGCATGTTTGTATATCTGGGAATTGTTTGAGGAGTGCACAAAACTTGTAAAACTCATCCGTAGCTGATATCTAAACGAATAGGATGAGGACTGTATTGAGTGCAATGTTATGTTAACATTATCTTAGTTTCACAAAATCGAAAACGTGCAGTTTTTGGTAGCCCAGACTAACGAAACCTCCCGAGACGACACCAAAATGCCATGTTTTTCATAAATGTTTCCACACTGTTGCACAGCTGTATCAGATTTTGGAAAGTGAACTTTCCCAATTGGGCAAAACCTCCACAAAATCTTGGATCTTGGGATCATTTTGGCAGTTTTAGATATTCTGGGGTATAGAGAAAAGCTCTTTTTCCAAGTTTGCGCTCGGGGGATAGGGTGAACAGTCGATGAAATATGATCTTTTTACCGGGGCTCTCAAATACGTACATCGGGTCACGTGTACGTAGGCTCACAAAAAGAAATGTGAATTTTTTCGATATCGATCCCACCAGAACGAATTCTATCGTTACAGCATAACGGGTCGACGACGTTTCCTTGTGTCTGCGAAACCAAAACTGCCAGAGAGGCCCTCCGTGAGACTTGAGTAGGCCTTAAGACTACAGTTCTAAATTCTTTCTATTGAGTACAATTCGAATTCAAGCTTTTTAATGACGATATTCGTTTCATTCCCCATAAGGGATACAATAATTCATTTTCCTAAGCAGAAGAATGTAATAGATTAGGGAGTTAGGCTTGGAGGATTACAGAAGTAACCTGGTGCGTCCTCTGCAGTCGTTGTTCAGACCATCTGTGTGTTGCACAGAGTGTTACCAGACTTACCAACGGCATGTATACCACTATATTATGGAGATTGCGCTAGAGGCCCTCTCTAGGGCTGTCATAGTTCACGGGCTGCTAAGATAGTGTATGAAAGACTTGAAAATGCTTCCATCTTCTAGAAGAATACGAATATACTCGTGGGACCGAGTTCATCTCGTTTCCTTCATAATTCTAAATTGAATTCACTATTGTAGAAAATTGTGGATTCGTTTCGCGGAAAGAGTTGTAATCCTAAGATGTGTACATGAGAAGTGAGGTTTATACTAGATCTTTACAATGAACCCTTAACCTCATCCCGCATGCTCTATTCCATAAGTTAGATATGAAACTAATCATACGAGAGTGGTCTCGGATCACGATACGTTACGTCCTACCGATTCTAAAACTAAGCAAACCTAGTTATTCACAGCATTCTCCACATCCCAGGTCTATGTATGTCACGTCCACTTCCGTAAACCATAGCTCAAACATATTATATTCCGCGTATAAATGACCTCCCTCCAAGCGAAAATGTTTCTAAATTCCTGGAGCCATTTCAAACGTTCTGAATAGTCCATCAGGACCGTTCCATGAGGCAGGACGAACCTACCAGAGCGGTCACCTTTCGAACTAAAAGATTGCCTTTGATCTTTTCGCTCTGACTTCACCCGAGTTCTTTTTCCTATTGCCGTTGTATACCTAACCTGTCAGTCCCAAGTAAAGTACACGTAGACTCGCGTACCAGAATACCTTCAAGCCTAGACCATATGTACCCCAGGTATTCATGTCAAGACCCCTTAATTCGTACACGTGTTTTCATATCCTCTCAGCGTTATCGTGAAATTGCGTTTCCCTTTGGATTTGAGTGCACATGACTCTGAACACTACGGTGGCGATCTCAGACTGTCTCTTCGATCTCTCAATCCGAAAATATTCAATGTTTGATTTCAGCTCTTGCAGCCGGAACAAATTTCTTCTTTACAATAATCTGCAAAGAACCCCATAGCTAGAGGATTTGTGCATTTAGTTGGCTTTTGGTTGTGGGATGGCATAGGACACCGTAGTTAGTGCAGGTTTTCCTTTCCCTTTTACTAGTTAACTCATTGAGCAAAAAGAGAATAGGCCTTGCCTGGGATATAGGTTGGTTCCTAAAGTCAGGTTTACTCTAGCTTTTGAAACCTTACAAATATTTCGATGCTACTGTCTTACCAAAACTTTTGGTAGTAGGACAATTCATGTATCTAAATAGAAATACCGTAGTAATGATACCCCTAAAACGAGTATCGAGTATTTCTATGGTCTGTCGTTAAACAAGAGGGGCGAAATGATTCGATAGACAACAAATGATTAATTCCCTAGCCCTAAACCCATGGTGCCTAGACCCACGGAGCCTGGACCCAACACCCCTACACCCATGAAGCCTAGACCCGTTCACCCTAGACCCATTGACGGAAGACCCTCCAGACCTAAACATCCTAGCTCTAAGCAACATACAAGTATCCTAGACCTCGTGAAGTAAATCCCGTTTAGCCTACACCCACTGACCCTAGACCCATGCAGCATCCTCCCATTGACCCTACACCCATTGAACCTAGACCCTCTCGCTATAGACCTCTTCGTCTTAAACCTGTTGAGGCTACACAGTTTTTGCGTAGACCCTCCAACGCTAGACCCTCGCATCCTACAACCGAAATGCCTAGACGGTTCCACGATAGACCCTCTTTCTCTACATCCTACGAACCTACACCTTTTCTAGCTAGACCCTATTGCTCTACACCCTCCGAACCTAGACCTAAAACCACTTAACCTACCCCCCTGTATTCCCAAACAAATGCACCCTACTCCTCCTCATCTATCAAACTGTATTCCTAAACAGATACTCCTTACACCCCTAGACACATAAATGACCTAGATTCCTAGTCCCTACACCCTTAAATTGCCTAAACAGCTAAACCCCTACAACGCTCTTTTCTCTAAACTATTAGGTCACCGAAATCACTGTATATATAGTATAAAGGAACAACCCCATACATGCTACGAGTAAAGAAATAGGAATGATATGTATTGTAGTGTTGTATATGAGAAATTGGTTTGATCTATATATGTAGATATG
>CALBWK010000222.1 GCA_937969415.1 uncultured Saprospiraceae bacterium
ACAGCACTAGACATATGCTAACCAAGTATAGTTTCATTATAAATTATTTGATTCTGTATATTAATTAGTTGAAGGATCAGTTTCATTATTATCTGCCAAAAGATGACCTAAGTCTAAGTCTTCATTTGGCTTATAAATGGGTTCCATAAGTTGAGAAAAAGAACCCCACCCATATTTTCGTTTGGCTAAAATCAAAAATACTCCAGCTAATACGAAAAATCCACCTGTCATAATATAAGGATTAAGCGAATGCGAAGTCAATATACTATCTGTCTGTATGGCCGCTCCATCATAACCTACAAACACTGCACCAGTGAAATTGGTAGCAGCATGTATACCGAGAGCCAATTCTATCCTGTCGTCCATTAGCGTGACAATGCCTAACAACATCCCCGCCGATATGTAGTATGCCATCATAATTTCGTATCCAAACTTCTCTATCTCTGGATTGGAGGAGTGAATAAGCCCAAATAGTACGGAACTGAGTACCAAGGCTACAATCTTATAATTGTGTGGCTGATCAGGACTTACAGCTCCGTTTGCAATTTTGATTAATATGGAAGCTATAATCGTAAATACGATAATCACCAATGCCTTAATACCTAGGGATGTATATGCATAGCGTAAGTCGTCCATATCATTAGATAAAAGACTATTCACAAGTACTTTATTAAGATAGTAACAGATGATGGCACTAATTATAACTATGCCAACATTACGCAGTTTGCTTATTCCTATGGCTTGCATAAGGTAGCCTCTAAAGAATAATTCTTCAAAACTCGTCTGTATGGGTAGAATGAACAAGCTGAGTAACAAAAGTGGCAAAAAAGTATTGAGCTGAAAACCTACGCTATAGTTCTCTGGTGCCATAGCATAACCAATTGCCTCAAAGGTTAACCCTAATAGCAACCATAATAGGAATCCGTAGAAGATACGGCTCCAATCTACAGTGCCAGAAGTTCTTGTCAGTGTATTGAATTCTCTTTTATGTATAGGCTTGAAGACGAAGTAGAATACCGCCAATGCTGCTACAAACATCAAGAGCATCAATGTCAAGCCAAGGTTCGTATTGATACCAAATTCGAGGAAATCAGGGTTCTCATAGAATTTGTTAACATCCTCACTTGTCTTGTTGGGGTCTTGATCAGCTACTCTCCATAACGCCATTGTCATTGGTAGAGTGCCTATTAAATAACCTAGAAAAACGAAAATAGTCACAAGTATAAATCGCCACCAGGTGTTTTCGCCTTTAAATGCTTGAGTTATAAACATATTTTGTCTTTCGGGATATCTGTATTCGAGGTTAAAAGTAGTGAATGGACAACAGTTTATCTAAGGAGAATGTTATGCCCAAAATTTCACATCTTTGTGCCGAAAATGTCAGTGAAATGAAACAAAGAGATCTATTACTAGTCGGAACTTGTATTTTGATAGGCTTCATCTATAGATTGATACCTGGGACGCCTCATAACTTTAGCCCTATCGCGGCTATGGCTCTCGTAGGAGGTATGTATGTCAACAGAAAAGCACTAGCTTTCTTAATGCCAATAATTGCACTTTTTGCTAGTGATTTGATACTCAATAATACCATTAATCGCATCTTTTTCACCGAGCATACTGGTACTGTAATCTTTGCTGATTATATGATATGGTCTTATTTGGCATTCATACTGACAGTAGGTCTAGGTATTATCCTTTTTAGACAAAAGGCTATGTCTAAGATTCTGGTGGGAAGCCTAGGCGCTTCACTACTCTTCTTTGTACTCTCCAATTTTGGTGCTTGGTTGACAGCGAGTATATACCCTAAAACTCTAGCAGGGCTGATCTTATGTTTTGAAGCGGGTATACCGTTTTTTCAGAATACGCTAATTAGTAACCTTCTATTTATCGGGATATTTGTTGGTTCTATAGAGTTGATAACAAAAAGAAGTGTCCAGCCTAAATTAGCTTAAGACTCGTTTCTTTAGCCTATAAGCTTACTTAGCCTCATCAGGATACTCTATCCTTACGTGATTGATGCTTCTTAGAAGGCTGCTCCATACCTCTTTACATTGTGCTAGTTCTGTAAATGTCAGGTCAGAATCGCTGAGTTGTCCTTGAGTAATCTTGTGGTCAATTATTTTCTCCATCAGTTCATCTATATCCTTACCAGTAGGATTTCTTAGACTCTTGGATGCTGCCTCTAAGGAATCTGCAATCATCATAATCGTTTGTTCCTTAGAACTGGGTTTGGGCCCAGGATATCTAAATAGTGATTCGTCAAACTCTCTGTCAGGCTCTTGCTTAAGTTGGTTTCTATAGAAGTATTCTACCCTAGTCGTGCCATGGTGAGACTTGATAAAGTCTAGGATCACTTTAGGAAGCTTAGCCTTTTTAGCCATTTGCTCACCTGCAATTACGTGATCGATAATAATCTCAGCACTTTCAAAGTTGTTAAGTGATTCATGGTGATTTACACCTTTGCTGTTTTCTATATAGAACTCAGGCCTTTTCATTTTTCCAATATCGTGATAGAGGGCAGCTGTCTTTACGAGGATGCTATTGGCGCCTATTCTATCAGCAGCGGCTTCACTAAGGTTGGCTACTTGTAAGGAGTGTTGGAGGGTCCCAGGCGCTTTGATAGATAATTCCTTGAGCAAGGGACTATTCATATCCGCTAGCTCAGCTAATGATATAGAGGAAGTAAATCCAAAGATCCGCTCTATAATCGGTATGAATGGGTACGCTAAGAGAAGTAGTAAGGCATTTCCGCCCAGCCAGCCAAAATTCCTCAATTCAGAGCCATTAAGAGAACCTGAATTGATCAAGGCCAACCCTAAATAGCCCGCCATATAGGTCACCAGAATTACTAAGATGGTTTTAAAAAACACATTCCAGTATCGTGTCTCAGTGATAACCAGAAGTGTGACGATACCTGCAAGGATTTGTAAAAAGGTAAACTCATATCCTAACTCACTTAAGAAACTCGCAATAAGTACCACTACTATATGTATAAATAGTGCCAACCGCTCTCCGTAGAAATTATAGACGATTATAGGAACGAGACAGAATGGTATGAGGTAGGGACTTAATGATGGATTGAGGTTAATCAAAAAGACTACACCACTGAACAATACTGGCCATATGACAAGAAACACAACCCCACGGAGGGTGCTTGTGATTTCTGGGAAATACTTGATTGAGAAAATAAGCAGAGCACCTAATATCAACGCAGTCAACAAAAAGTACCCTAGGAAGTAAATCAGCGCTTGGGTAGACCAGCCAGTTTCAACATTTTTTTGCTGTTGAAAATAAGTATGTAGGCTTTTGTGTTTGGCGGGTGTTACCTCCGCACCTTTTTTGATGATTACATCTCCAGCTTGATATGTCAATGTAATAGGATCTCCTACAGAATCTAGAGGATTTGTGTTTTCTATTCGTGTTTCGAAAGAAGTGTCACAAATAAGGTCTTTATAGGGCCAAGACTGCCCTATATTATATTGATAGGCAGACTTTTCGTGCTTTGGAAAAAGCAAACAAATGAAAGTAACAGCTAAGAGTACCACCAATAACTTGGGTAAATCTTTCCAACTGAAACGAGGACTATTCTGTTCGCTAATCATTTATTGCTATGAATATCCAAATGTAGGATTATTTCGGATTCCACTTCACTTCATCAACACCATCTAACAGCATTAAATATCTCGCTAGAACGAAAAAGTAATCAGAGAGCCTGTTGAGATATCGTACACACCAAGCAATACTATCATTTGAGTTTTGTTCTGATAAGTGTACAACTCTTCTTTCTGCTCGCCTACAGACAGTCCTGCAGATATGTGTCAAAGCTACTCGCTTATTGCCTCCTGGCAGGATAAATGATTTGAGTTCAGGCAACTTAGCCGTCATCTCATCCATCCTGCTTTCTAAGTTGTCTATCAGAGAATCCTTGAGTTCTGGCAAGTACTTATCCGCGGTCCCATCTGAGGCCAGGTGACTCCCTACATCAAAGAGGATACTTTGGAAGCCCATCAGCTCTTGTCTAGGCTCAGCTTTCAGGACTTCTGATATAAGTGCTCCTATGTGTGCATTGAGTTCATCTACTGTACCGTAGGCTTCTATTTGCAAGTCTTTTTTGCTTACCCGCTTTCCACCAAATAGAGAGGTTGTTCCCTTGTCTCCACCCTTAGTATAAATCTTCATAGATTTCCGTTGTGAGAGACACAAGATCGACAATATTTCTCTTATACAGAGATCAGTTCTTATTGTAATGGTGATCGGGATCTGAGGCTAGAACTATATTTTGGTTGGTCTGGTCAGATTCTAAAACCCCATCTCTGAGGCGTATGATTCTATGCGCATGCATAGCTATATCTGGCTCATGTGTTACAAGTATGATGGTATTGCCCCTATTGTGTATCTCTTCGAGAATAGACATAATCTCTATGGATGTCTTAGTATCAAGGTTACCTGTGGGCTCATCAGCAAGGATGATACTCGGATCATTGACCAAAGCACGGGCAATCGCAACTCTTTGTCTCTGACCACCTGATAATTCATTAGGCCGGTGATCAATTCTATCACCAAGACCAACAGTTTCTAGTACTTCTTCTGCTTTCTCGTTACGTTTCTTTTTGCTCATACCAGAATATACGAGTGGTAAGGCAACATTATCCAAAGCGGAAAGTCTTGGTAACAAGTTGAAGGTCTGAAAGACAAATCCTATTTCTTTATTGCGGACTGAAGCCAGTTCTGAATCAGACATTTCTGACACTACATTGCCATTGAGGTTATAATGACCAGATGTGGGAGTATCTAATAGACCAAGCAAGTTCATTAAGGTAGACTTGCCAGAGCCCGAAGGCCCCATTAGAGCTACATATTCATTAGAGTGGATGTTGATAGATAAACCGTTAAGCGCTTTTACTTTCTCAGACCCCATAACGTATATCTTCTTGATCTCTTCAGTGGTAATAATTGGATAGTCTGACATAGGCGCTTTGCTGCTTATTTGTCTCTAAGATGTAATAAAAAAGAATATGCAGCCCCAAATTTAGATGTTCTTATGGCTATCTCCGTCTAAATAGCTAATTTGGCCAACCAACAACCAACCGTGTAAATTGCTTAATTTATTAGATGAGTGAGGATATCAAGCACATTGCAGTTTCTGGCAATATAGGTGCTGGAAAAACGACATTGTCAGAGATGCTTGGTAAACAGTTCGGCTGGGAGGTGCACTACGAAGATGCCAACTCCAACCCTTACTTAAGCGACTTCTACGAGAATATGAACAGGTGGTCCTTTAACCTCCAAGTGTATTTCCTAAACAGTCGGTACCGACAGATACTCGATATACAAAAAGGGCAGAAGGTTATCATTCAAGATAGAACCATCTATGAAGATGCCAACATCTTTGCACCCAACCTGCATGAGATGGGCCTAATGGATGAGCGAGATTACAAGAATTACAAAACGTTATTTGATATAATGACATCTCAGATCAAACCTCCTGATTTGTTGATTTATCTAAAGGCGTCCATCCCCACTCTTGTAGGCCATATCCAGAAAAGAGGAAGAGATTATGAGGGCAGCATTAGCTTAGATTATCTGAAGAGGCTCAATACCAAGTATAACGAGTGGATAGATTCTTACAAGATTGGGAAGCTGCTCATCATCGATGGTGATAAAACTGACTTTTTGAATAACAAAGAAGATTTTGGTGATATAGTGCAGCAGATCAATGCAGAGCTATACGGCCTATTCTAAGATGTACTCCGAACTCATAAAATTTCTAGACAGCAAAAAGGTACAGCTTGTTGCTGTGTCTAAAACACAACCCTTAGAAAAGGTGCAGAAGGTCTATGACTTAGGTCAAAGAACGTTTGGTGAAAACCGCGTCCAAGAACTAATGGGTAAAAAGGATTTGCTTCCTACTGATATAGAGTGGCATCTTATCGGTCATCTCCAAAAAAACAAAGTCAAATTCATAGCACCCTTCATCTCTATGATTCACTCTGTAGACTCGGTGGAGTTGGCTCAAGTTATAAGTAAGGAGGCTGTCAAGAACAACAGAATTATTCCTGTTCTACTACAAGTCAAGATAGCAATAGAGGAGGCCAAGTATGGATTTGATCCGTTGCTGATAGAGGATAGTCTTGGTCAGTTAAGAGACCTACCTGGCATAGACATTCAAGGGATGATGGGTATGGGCACCTTTACGTCTGACCAAGAAATCACACTGCAAGAGTTCCAGAAGATGAGCCGCATATACAAGGAGATCAAAGCTCAACACTTTGCAGACGTGGCGACATTTAAGGAGCTATCTATGGGTATGTCAGGCGATTATAAATTAGCCATAGAAGAGGGTTCTACTATGGTCCGTGTCGGTAGCTTACTTTTCAATTCTATAGTTTGATAATTTTCTCTGATATCTCCCCTTCGGTTGTCAATATTTTTATAAAGTAAATACCCACGCTTAATTCTCCTAAGGAAATTTCTCGTTCGTCTTTCTCCAGTAATTTTACAAGTTGCCCATCTGTTGAGTAGAGAGAAATAGATTGTGGAATTATCTTTTCATCAATCTTAATGTTGACTAGATCTTTGGTTGGATTAGGGTATACAGTGACACCACTATGGGGTATATCAACTGTCGAAGATCGATTGCTTTCTATATCTGTGTTGAACATACTCAAGCCACCTCTAGCATTACCGACAACCATCTCCATATAGCCATCGGCATCTATGTCTGCAAGGCTAAGCGCTGTCTTCTGCCCTTCTAGTATGCCACCAACTATTGAGTCTATAGGTGTGTAGGGTCCTTCTAAATCCGTAGGGTCTATACGATACCTTTTGATTCTACCATCTTCGCTACCCAGTATGACGTGGAGTTCATCTTGGACAGTAAAGAAGTGCGGTGCCGCTGCCACAGTGACGAAGTTGTCGACAAACAATTTGGAATTCATCCCTCCTAGTGCAGGGTTATTGGGTGCTTGAGAAAGATCGGGGTTGAAGAAAGGTTCGCCTGCTGAGCCGACGTTTTGATAGTACGCAACATTGCCGAATATGGGCCCTGTGGCTCCATCGTTTGAGTTAAGATTCAATTCTCCGACGATGATATCTGTCAATCCATCATTGTTGACATCAGCTAAATCTAGTTTAGAGCCTATACCTCCTTTTATCTCCATATAGCCGACGTCAAGTGCCCCTCCAAAATCTGGAGTTGCAAATTGCATAGGCTGATCTGGTCCTGCAGTATTTTCAAAATAGTATAAAACGCCTTCCAGACCGATAAGCAAATCTTCGTCTCCATCACTATCAAGATCTCCAATTGCAGGCGCCGGATTATTAGCAAAGACACCTCTGTAATCACTAAAGTCTAGATAGTCTTCATCAACTAATAAATAGCTCGGTGTGGTAGCTGTGCCTACATTTCGAAATAGCGCTAGAAAAAAATCTGATCGCCCCATATCATTATAGAAACCTGCTGTGCCGACGAGTATATCTGTAAGACCATCTGCATTTTCATCTAAGAATACTGGAGCGGTGAAGCTGCCTAGATCAATTGTTTCTTCTGTAAGAAAATCATTTTGAATAAAACGAAAAGGCTCGTTGGCATCCCCCGTATTTTTATAGAAATTGATATTATTAACGTTCAGTGTCTTGTTAGGATTATTGACTGAAGTTATAATATCCGAAAGCCCATCATTATCCACATCCACTAGATAACTCGCTGCAAACTGAGGCGTAATAGAGCTTCTATCATACATAGGAAATGAATCACTTACAGAAGTCATCCAAGCGTTGTCAGCTGTACCACCATTTTCTAAAAAGACTAGTGAGCTTGTATTTAGATCTCCTAGCAATAATTCTAAATCTCCATCATTATCATTGTCAAAAGCCATAATCGTACTGCCTGCGTGAGGTCCAGACTTTTCTGCGTTTTCATTGCTATCTGTGAACCCCGTAGAGCAATCATCCGGGTTAGGACTCAATAGAATTGTAGCATCCAAAGTTGCTTCTCTGAATTTACCGAAACACCTATCACCTACCCTTAACTCGGGGGGCAGATTGCTAATCAAACCGAAGTCCATTGTATCATTTGGTAAATTTTTATCCATCTGTCTATTTTCATAAAAAGTGACAAAAGTCCCATTGGTATCGAAAGACAGAATATCTAAATCTCCATCATTATCTACATCTATGATATCTGGAATGTCACTAGAAGGGACAGGTAGATTAAAAGTACCTGAGGAGGCCTCATAATAGATTACTGCAGCCTGTTCTTCAGTTCTACCCATTCGTCTCAATCTATATTTGATTTCGCCATCTTGTTCCAAATATGCTTCATATAGACTGATGGCAGTAGAAGGTGGCCCAGCAAAAATATCTGCTAGTCCATCTCTATTATAGTCTCTCATTTTGGCAAATGATGATAAGGTACTCGGAATATTCTCCTTGTTGTCTCTCGTAAAGCTGTATCCATTTGAGAGACCGTTCCCTGAATATTCAAACATCATAGACACATCGCCTCTCCTATCAAAGACAAAGAGGTCTAGAATCCCATCTTGGTTAAAGTCTCCTTGCGAAAATTGTGGTGCATCAAATCCACCAGTAAATGGATAGGCCAACACCTTACCTTCGACTGTAACATCACAATCAAAAGAGCTGAAATCTTGGCCAACTAAAGTTGTGGATAGGCTCAAAAGGAGAATTAATGGAAGATAGCGCATCTGATTATATTTTATAATGTAAAGATAAAGTTCTACATATAAAGATTTCTATATATATGTTATACCTTTATTGTTAAGACAAATATCTGCTAAGTTCCTTTGACAAATATTATACAATGATGTGCTATGAGGACGTTTATTATAGTATCTGAGGGGCTTGAAGTGTGGATGGCACAACAATTGACCCTTTAAAAGTTGAAATTCCAGTTTTTTATTGGGATTTTAACACTTAATCAATCAATAAAGGAGTCTATACTACAAGACTAATGCTTATGGCAAACGAAATCACTTTACCTACAACCAATCTCGTATTAGAGCAAGAAGCTCTACTCCGAGCTAACAAGCGCAAGAGTACTAGAATTACTATAGGTGTACACTTGGTGTTGATTCTACTGGCATTCTTGTACAAGTGTGATCACGAGAAGGCTGTCGATCACCAATATGCAGTTGCTATCAATTTTGAGGAAATCGTAGAACCAGAACCTGAGAAGTTGGAAGATTTCACTGAGAGTTCTAACAGTACCAAATCTCAATCAACTGAGGGTGCTGCTAAGCAGAATCAAGATAAGCCGGCGGAGATAGAAGAAGTAGAGCAGAAAGTACTCCAAACAACTACTCCAGAAGTCAAGATTCCTAAGCCTACTCCTACTCCACAAGTGGAGACAGAGCCTATAATATCGGAAGAGGTTTCTGAAGAAGAAACGGATGTGGTTGCTGTAGAGGAGGAAATAGAGATAGAAGAGATAGACTTCGAAGATGTTCCTGACCCTGAACCAGACCCAGAACCAGTTCCAGATCCTGAGCCTGCACCCAAGACCAATACTTCTATACTAGATAAAGCAGGAAGTATCCTAGATATCTTTAAAGATAAGAAGGGCGGTTCCAAAGATGAAGGCAATCCAGAAGGATCACCATCTAGAGGTGATGGCACTCCGGACGGTACAGGTAAAGGAGAGAAAGGAGACGGCAAAGGATCAGATAAAACAGGTAATGATGGTGACTCAGGTGTTGGAGACGGAGGACTAGGAACTGGTAAGTATGATGGTTCAGGTCGAGGGGTATTTGGTAGAAAAGTAGTCCACAGAAACTATAAGGAGATCCTCTCTGTAGGATTTGGTAACCAAGAAGGCAAGCGGATTGTCGCTAAAATCTGTATCAATAAAGGTGGTTCAGTTGTCTACGCAGAGTTGCTAGAGTTGGAGACCAATGCTGAGATGACCAATGCACAAAAGAAAAAAGTGCTCAAGGGTTTCTATGGCTATAGATATGAACCAGACCCATCTGCTCCCGCTGAGCAATGTGGGAAGCTGAGCTTTGTACTCGAGAATATCAATGCTTTCAATTAGAGGAAACTCTAAATGACGATATAAAAGGCAGCACCAGACACTTGGTGCTGCCTTTGTTTTTTGTCCTCTCGTAATAATGCAAGCAGCACATTATATTAGGATTCTGTTTTATATCTTCGTCGACCTAAAGCTTATTAGATCTTGGAAGCATTCTCACTATTTGAAGTCAATCAATATGTCCGTAGGGTGCTTGCCCTCAACTTCGAAGAGCCATTTTGGGTAGAATGTGAAATCAACTCGGTTTCCAACTCGAGAGGAAATATCTATCTCAATCTCATAGAGAAAGCCGAGGATAGCGAAGAGATTATAGCAAGTAACTCTGCTCAGATCTGGTACCGTAAATTTTTATTTATCAAAAAAAAGTTAGGCGGTCTTGAAGATTCTATTCTTCAGAGTGGAATAAAGGTTAAGCTCAAGGTAAGTCTCAATTACAGTGAGCGCTATGGATTGAGTCTGGTAGTAGAAGACATCGATCCAGCTTACACTTTTGGTCAGTTTGAACTTAATCGGCAGAAGACCATAGAAGCCATAAAGAAAAAGGGCTTGATGGATAAGAATGCTGAGCGAGAACTCCCTACCCTCATAAAGCGTGTAGCAGTCATATCCTCTGCTACAGCTGCTGGTTATCAGGACTTTGTGAGGCAGTTGGAAGATAACTCCTACGGCTATACTTTTCAGGTGCAACTGTTTCCGGCCGCTATGCAAGGCACAAAAACTGAAGCCGATGTGGTCAATGCACTTACCTCTGCACAAAAACAGAAATTTGATATTATTACCATTATCAGAGGTGGAGGTTCTAGATTAGATTTATCTGCATTTGATAACTACAACATTGCCTTCGGAATAGCCAAGTCTACTAGGCCTGTCGTAACAGGCATTGGTCACGATATAGATCTCTCTGTGGCCGATATGGTAGCGCATACAGTACTCAAAACACCTACAGCGGTAGCTGATTGGATAGTAGAACATAATGGCCTCTTTGAGTCCGATTTAATAGAGATAGAGCATAGCTTACAGTTGCTGATCAGTGATAGGATATTAACTGAGAGGGATAGACTGGCTGAGGTGTCCGAAGCACTAAGTCGTATTCCAATGCTAACGCTACTACAGCATAATGAAAAACTGGCTAGAGTACGACAAGACTTGGATGGCTTATGCCAACGAGCTATCTCTGAGATGGACATAAAATTAAACTCTGCTCAAAACCTAATCACTGCCCTATCTCCTGATCGCGTACTTGCCAGAGGTTTTGCTATGGTCAAGCAAGGAGACAAGCTAAGATCTAGTAAGGCAGAAGTAGAAGCTCAGCCTCAATCCTTAGAACTCCTATTTAAAGACGGCACACTAAAAGTAAACCAAGAATAATGGCCAAGAAAAGTTACGATAAAGCCTTTGCAGAATTGCAGCAAATTCTAGAGGAGTTACAAGGTGATCAAGTTTCGATTGATAAGCTCAGTGTCAAAATAAAAAAGGCGACCGCCCTCTTAGCAACCTGTAAAGGAAGATTGCGAGAAGTAGAAACAGAATTGTCTTCTATAGACGAAGAGGAATGATTTTCTTAGCACTAGTTTGAATTTTCCTCTTGCCGATAAGCTGCTATGAGTTCTATCATTTGATTATAGCTTTTGATTCCTGCTTTGACACCGTGTGATTTGAGATACTTGTCATAGATAACATCACGCATCACGGGCATAATATCTTTGTACTTAGAAATGTGCTCTTGGATAGCTTCAAGATCTGTATTGAGTGCTGGACTGAGTGATGATCTTAGCGCACTCCATTCTTCTGGATAGTGATAGGCATAATAGCGTGCCAGATATCGCCAATAAGCTAACTCTGCACTATATACCAATGCTCGTTGATCAGATGCTATACAGGTCAGATAGGCCACAAAATTGCAAACACTCTCATCTCCGTACCCATATCCGTGCGCCATCTCATGAGCCATTGTAAAAGGGTGTTGCTTATAGTAAAGCCCCCCATCTAAATGCCCTTCAAAGGCGTGCGGGATATAGATCCCTGAAGTTCTGAGTCTCAGTAGGCTGCCTGCTGGTAATTTTCTAATGCGTACTCTTCCAGTTGTAGGTACTCCCCACTGCGCTAGCAGCTTTTCTTGTTGGTTTCTTATCTCATTTTCGATTGCCTTGATAGGCGGATAGTTGATGTTTCTTTCAGCAAGGGACGAAACCAAGTCCGTTTGCTTGAGAAAAGTATCTTTTATATAGGTAGAATCTATGTTAGCTGACTTGAGTTTAAGGGATTCAGCGAGGCTTGGCTGTGTGTAATTGATCCCCCATAACAGATAGAACAAAGCGATAATCCAGGTCAAACAAGTAGCTATGGCTAATAGAAATGACTTTATTGAGCCACATTGCCCCTTAAAAAAGTAGTAAAAGAATATTGGTGCAATGAGGTATATAGATGGAATCGGCAGCAGCCCAAGCGTGTAGTCGTGGACAACTCTGATGAGCTGGAATAGACCATTCAGATAGACAGTTTCATATACCCTAGGTGAAAAACTACAGAATGCATTGAGCCCAAACCCTAGCAATAGTGTCGCTAAGCCCACATTTTTCCTGTTCCATTTGACTAATGAGATTTTTTTAAACTTTTGTGTAAGTAATGATGTTGTCACATAGAATCAACAATTTAAAATTAACAGAATATGGCATTTGAATTCACAGATAGTAACTTTCAAGAATCAGCCTTAGACTCAGACAAGCTAGTTGTAGTGGATTTTTGGGCAGAATGGTGTGGTCCTTGTAAAATGGTATCTCCAATAATCGATGATTTAGCAAAAGAATATGATGGTAAAGCCGTTATAGGAAAAGTTAATGTAGATCATCATTCTGAGGTATCTATGAAGTATGGTGTAAGAAGCATACCGACTATATTATTAATTAAGAACGGTGAGGTTGTCGACAAACAAGTTGGAGCAACCACAAAAGCGGTACTAGAGGAAAAAATCGCAGCTCATATGTAAGCTGTAGTTATAAATAACATATTAAAGCTCTTAATCATACGATTAAGAGCTTTTTTATTGCGCATAGCCTATCTTTAGGCGTCGAACCCACAAAATTTAGGTATTTGGATTTCTTTCAGAATTTTGATTTAAAGCAACTTGAGAACCTTGAATTGTTGGCAACTCAGGTTGTAGAGGGGTTTATCATAGGACTTCATAAGAGTCCATTTCACGGTTTTTCTGTAGAGTTTGCAGAGCATAGACTCTACAATCCAGGAGAATCTACCAAACTTATAGATTGGAAAGTCTATGCGAGAACAGACAAATTGTTTGTCAAGAAGTTTGAAGAAGAAACCAATCTAAGGGCTCAGATAGTTATTGACACTTCTTCATCTATGTACTTCCCTAAGGAAAGAACTGGAAATGAGCTCAACAAACTACAATGGAGCGCATTGGCAGCCTTATCTCTTATGAACCTGCTCAAGCGACAGAGAGATGCTTTTGGTTTGAGTTTATTTGATGATGACGTCCATATCCATACCAAGGCTAAGTCTTCGACAACTCACTACAGATTGTTGATGACCTACCTCGATAAGCTCATATCAGAGGAAGAGGATAATAAAAAAACTGCTGTTGTCGATACACTGCATAGAATAGCTGAAAATATCCATAGGCGATCGCTGGTGATAATATTCAGTGATATGTTTGATAATGCTGATGATCCAGATGCACTATTTTCAGCTCTGCAACATCTTAAGTATAATAAGCATGAAGTGGTGCTATTCCATGTCATCGATAAAAAATATGAAGAAGCTTTTGAGTTCGATAATCGACCACATGAGTTTATAGATATGGAGAGTGGAGAGCGGGTCAAATTACAATCCAATCAGGTTAGAGAATTCTATCAAGAAAAGGTCGCTTCTTATAAGGAGGCTCTTAAAATGAAGTGTCTTCAGTTCAAAATTGATTTTGTGGAGACAGATATCCGAGAAGGGTTTGTTCCTATCCTCGAGACCTATTTAGTGAAACGTAAGAAAATGAATATCTAGTGGCTAGAAGAAAAAAAATCGTTTTATCCCAGATAAAAACTACAGCACCAGCTAGACTGGAAAAGTCAAAAATCAAAAAGAAAACAAAGGAAATTGCTAAGGAGATAGCAGAACTGATCACTGTAATGTCCGCTAACAAGAAGCATAGTCTTCTCGTCGTGTTACAAGGTATGGACTCAAGTGGAAAAGATGGCGTGAGCAAGGCTGTATTCAGTGCTACGCCACCCACAATGGTCAGTGCCTATGGATTTAAAAAGCCAAGTGATGAAGAATTTGCTCACGATTTTCTATGGCGGGCACATAAGCAAGTGCCAGCAAAAGGTGCAGTAAAAATCTTTGTTCGTTCTCACTATGAGGATGTATTGATTCAACGTGTCCACAACTGGATCAATAAAAAGAAAGTAGACAATAGAATCAAAGCCATTAATGCTTTCGAAACGCTATTGCAAGAAGATAATGATACCATAGTTATGAAATTCTATCTGCATCTGAGCAAAGACAGGCAGAAAGAGAAGCTGACGGAAAGAATAGAAGTTCTGGAGAAGAATTATAAGCATAACGATGGTGACTGGGAAGAACGCAAGCACTGGAGAAAGTATATGAATGCTTATCAAGATGTAATTAATAGATCTGAGATTCCTTGGCATATAGTACCCGCTGATAGCCGCTGGTACCGAAATTATTTTGTTGCTACAGAAGTATTAAAGAAGCTCAAAGCTTTAAAAGAGACTTTCCCTGCTCTGGAGTCCAAACCCAAGATAGATTATAAGAATGCCTAGTGAGAAGATGCGGGTGGATAAGTGGTTATGGAATGTGCGGATTTTTAAATCTCGTTCCAAAGCTACAGATGCTTGTAAGAAAGGTCGGATTAAGATAGGTGAGAATACTGTAAAACCTTCTACACTTATTAAGATTGGAGACAAGTTGGATGTAAGGAAAGACGGTTTCTTTTTAGAGTTTTTAATCAATGAGTTGATACCTCGCAGAGTGTCCGCTACCCTTGCTCAGCCTTGCTATGATAATGTTACACCTGACGAAGAGCTCAATAAATTTAAGGATTGGTTTGTCGGAAAGGCGCCAGCTGAACGTAGAGAGAAAGGAGCTGGAAGGCCTACTAAAAGAGAAAGGCGTGATATTGACGACTTCAAAGAAGAATTGTTCTTGGACGAATGGTTTGATCAAGACTAGGCTTAATCAGGACACTGCCACTCCCAAGAACTCAAGGCACTACCCTGCCCACTTAGGCTATAATGCCACCACTCACTTTTTATAGACTTAAATCCTGCATCTTCCATTAATTTTTGAAGATAAATTCTATTGGATTGAATAGAGTCTGTATGGCCGATGTAATCGAGTCTTGCTTCTCTTCCAAAAAAATCAAAATCAGTTCCCATATCTAGTACTTGTCCACTACTAATAGAAACAAGAGTTAAGTCTACTGCCGCACCTCTGTTGTGCATAGATCCTTTGGAGGGATGTGTTACGTGAGTAGGGTTAGGATGCTGATCCCAAAGTCTTTGTTGAGCAGGCCTAGGACGATAACAGTCGTAGAGCTTGAACTGATAGTTTTTCTCTTTTATAATCTTACGATTAAGCTGTAGTAGTCTCGTAGCTACCGAGGGTCTTAGAAAACAACGACCGCAAGGATAGATTTGGCTTGTAGTAAAATTATCCGTTGTGGCGTATCGCAGATCTATGACAACACTATCTCTTGTAGTTATTTCTGTCCATAAAGTAGTGTCGTAATCTACAGCGTTTGGTGGCGCTAGATTTGGTTTAGGAATCGAATCTTCCTGAACATAAACAGGCACTTCTTGTATCTGTAATTCCTTATGTGAAGGAACTTGTTCCTTGCAAGATAGAATCGAGAATACTAAGAGAAAATATAGTAGGTAGCGCTGCACTCTAGGCGAATGTAGGTGCCACTTTTAGGTCTTTAGATTCTTCAGAATATAAGTAGAACCCTTCACCTGACTTCCGACCGAGTTTGTTTGCCGTAACCATATTCACTAATAATGGAGATGGTGCATACTTTGGATTACCAAATCCATCTTGCAATACTCTCATTATAGAAAGGCAGATATCTAATCCTATAAAATCTGCCAGTTGTAGTGGGCCCATAGGATGTGCCATTCCCAGTTTCATCACTGTGTCAATTTCTTTAACGCCAGCAACGCCTTCGTGCAAGGTGGTGATGGCTTCATTGATCATTGGCATCAATATTCTGTTAGCTACAAATCCTGGATAGTCATTGACCTCAGTTGGAATCTTATGAAGCTTTTTGGATACCTCCATAATTGTCTGTGTCGTCGCATCATCAGTAGCATAGCCCCTTATGACCTCTACCAGCTTCATAATAGGCACAGGATTCATAAAGTGCATCCCGATGACTTTTGCAGGTCTTTTTGTAGCAGAAGCAATCTTAGTAATCGATATAGAAGAGGTGTTACTCGCTAGAATGCAATGTTCGGGTGCATGATCGTCCAGAGACTTAAATATCTTGAGTTTGACATCTATGTTTTCTGAGGCAGCCTCTATGATAAGGTCTGCATTCTTAACAGCTTCTGTAATATTGGTATGTGTTGTAATATTTTCTATGGTTTCCTCTTTATCTGTTTCTTTGATTTTTTCCTTCGCGACCATCCTCCAGAGGTTCTTATCTATCGTTTTTAGGGCTTTTTCTAGTCTATCAGCACTTATATCCACCAAATTGACCTTAAAGCCATTCATCGCAAATACGTGAGCTATTCCATTGCCCATTGTTCCAGCTCCTATTACAGCTATATTTTCCATAGAAAAGTTTGTTTATCTGTTATTTTTGGCGAAAATAGGTATTGTCTACTAACCCTTCGAGGTTCAGACCCTAAGTTTTCCCAAGACTTAAATATTATGAAGTTAATTGTTGAAAGTGGAGCGACCAAGTCAACTTGGGTGCTTCTTAAAAGCGGCCAAAGAGTGGATACACGGATTCTGAAAGGAATCAATCCAACCTCCAATCCATCTAGTGTGGATTATGTGTCTAATTACGAACATCCAGATAAGGATCAAGTCACTTCTATCCATTTTTATGGAGCAGGTGTTTCCTCTCCTGTAGCTGTTGATCATCTTAAGAAGTCTATTAATGCCCATTTCTCTTGTGATACAGTAGAGTTGGAGCATGATATACTGGCTGCGGCTAGATCGGTATCTCATGGGCAGTCCTCTATTGTCTCCA
>CALBWK010000223.1 GCA_937969415.1 uncultured Saprospiraceae bacterium
AGAGTAGAGTGTTCCCTAAAAAAAAGCGTCCCCACATCGACGAAAATGTGAGGACAATGCCTTATTCAAAGAGTAGCCCGTACGGGATTCGAACCCGTGCTACCAGGATGAAAACCTGGCGTCCTAACCCCTAGACGAACGGGCCAAAATTTAGTTATCTGCTTAGCGCTCTAAGCGGATGCAAATATATAAATTTTGTGATTTGCAATAAGTGTTTTGCAAAATCTGTACCCATTATTTTATTACTACACGTGTACTACGTGATAAACCTGAAACTGTATCAATCAAAAGCGTATAAGCACCTGACTCTAAGCTACTTACGTCTACTTTAGTCTTATTCGCCTTTTGTATTACTAATTGTCCTAAGCTATTATAGAGCTGTATTTGACTTATTTCTTCTTTGGTAGAAGTAATATTCAAGATATCATCTGCTGGATTTGGAAATACTTGAATAAAATCAAACGCCGATAACTCATCAGTACTGATAGAATTTCTCTCCACTACCTTAAATACATCTATGGCTGCTTCTACGATGTGTCCTGGGTCATCATCAGCGGCTGTATAGCTGATAGTGATAGGTTGAGTCATATCAAGACCTGTTTCGTCGATATTAAATCTTAAGGTTTCCGTCCAGTCTCCAGTACTTCCATTAGTGTTATTGTCTGGATCTGATCTATATTCCGATAACAGAACTGTTGATAGTCCATCACTAAGTTCCACTTCTAGATAGTCATTGGCTCCATCGCCATTTCCTCCTCCATTAAAGAAATATGCTCTAAACTCCACAACCGGATTGTCATATCTATCAAGTAATATGGAAGGAGATGTCAAGGTTGTCTCTCCATCATCGATATCATCAGCTCCTCCGCCACCGGGACCATTTCCTGTAACGTAAGCTAATTCTCCAATATCACCTTCAATATCTTGACCGATAGCAGATACTTGTCCTTGGAACCCAGTACCATTAGGTATCTCACGGACCCATGACCCAGTCGATGCACTGCCATCTACTGACCATCCCAAATCCAGTACGAAATCATCCATATATCCAAAATCTAATCGGAATATAGGTTCGTTCGTTATTGGGTTAAATGTAGCCTCTACTCTATGTTCGTATCCCCAAGCAGCAACTATGACTTCGTAATCTTCTTCGAAGGTTTCTAATAAGAAAGCTCCTCCAGCATCACTGTTGGTCTGGAATACTCTTTCTGAACTAATACTATTGAAAATCAATTGTGCATCTGATATAGTGTTGCCTGTTTCAGCATCCAATACCATCCCTGAAACTGTAGCTCTTGGTGGTTGGGTTAGTTCTACATCTAGAATAGTTAATTCTCCATTCAGAAGTTCTACACCTGGAATCTCTAATGTATTATAGAAAGGATGTGAAAAGCGTACTGTATAAGATCCTGCCTGAGCTAGCCCAGTCTTGTAGTCACCTGTTATATTTGAATTTGTAGTTATATCTGAATCAATGATTGTAATGGTTGCATCATTGATGTTGGTGCCATCTACCGCACTGATGACGTTCCCTTCGAGGAAACAAGCTCTTTGATAAGTAGGTCTAAGAACATAAAGACCTGTATTAATATCGTTAGCAAGAATAAGCCCTGACGGCAACCAAGGATGTACTCCCCAACATCCGTTAAATCCTCCATCTCCACCTAAAAATGTATCATAAGCGCCCACCTTGATCATATTATCTGGTCTAGAGACATCTGTAATAACTACACCATCAGTATACCAAGATGTCACTACATAACCATCTATGTAATGCGTATTATGAGGGATAACACCATTTCCTGAAGTTTCTGCTGGTTGGTGTACATCTAATCTTCTAATATTGGTAGGATCAGATACATCATAAGAATCTACATAAGCATTTGGTCTCTCATCTGTAGTGAACACAAAGTTCTGGTCATCAGAAACCCAAGCATTATGGGTAAAGTTAAATGAGGTATTGACAGCACCCAGCTCAACAATGTTGGCTTTATCCGTAACATCAAATAGAGCTAGACGACCTACGTTGATCTCTGAGCTGTACATAATATTATTTTTGACCATTACATCGTGTGCATATTGAGCGCCATTATCTCCGTGTGCACCGACAACAGGTGGTGTCCAAGGATCAACATTGAGGTCAAATATGACCGCTTTATTCATTCCTGTAGCACATCCTGACATATAAGCAAAGCCATTTTCGTCTATGAAGATGTTGTGACACGAAGCCAAAGTAATTGGGCCATTGTTATTGGTAATAACTTCAGGATTCAGAAACTGAAACCTGATAGAATCTTCATCTGACACTTCTGACATATCAATTACGAGCAAGCCATCTCCTGCATTATCTGCAGAAACATAAACATAATCACCCCAATTCTTCATATCTCTCCACGTCGTCTGATCTCCAGGAATCGCAATTACCTCTCTTGGTGCTGTAGGGTCGCTCAGATCATAAATTCTGGTCGAACGTGTAGTACCAACTATGGCATATTCTGTTCCATTAGAATGTTGAAAGCCCCATATATCATTACCACTTTCATTATTCACGTCTGTATAGTCAACTTGACCAATTAATTCTAGATTGAAATTTTCTTGTCCGTGAAGAAAGACTGCCAGAAAGCAGATTAGGACTGTGTAAATTAGCTTCATTTTAAATATTAACCTGATTATTAATGTATACCGAAGCACAAAAGTACAACTATATGCGAAGTCTTTTACTTTGGATAGATGCAGATACCGACATTTTCGACTTATGATTTAGATAAGACCATAGTCGTCAATCTAGATACGCATATGTCTTTTCCTGCTTGATCAGTTATTGCGATATTCCATACGTGGATGCTTCTTCCTATTTTGATAGGTGTCACTTTACCTATCACGTGCCCTTCTCTCACAGAACTCAGATGGTTGGCATTGATTTCTACACCAACTATCGGTGTTTCAAATGGATTATCAACTATGCATACTGAAGCCACAGAACCCATAGTCTCAGCCAAACTCACTGAAGCACCCCCGTGTAGGAGCCCCATAGGCTGTTTGGTTCTTTCATCTACTGGCATAGTAGCGATGAGATAGTTTTCTCCAATTTCAGTAAACTCTATGCCTAAATGCTGTACTAAGGTTTGCTTACCAGTAGCATTGAGGATTTCTAGAGTAGGATTATGTTTCCAGAGCATAGCTTATTTTCGCGGCTAATTAAAGACTACGAACATATGGAAATATACCACAACCCCCGCTGTCGCAAAAGCAGAGAAACACTACAATTACTTGAAGACAAGGGTTGTCAGCCTACGATTGTTCTTTACCTAGATCAACCACCCACTAAGACTAAGCTAAAGTCCATACTCAAAATGCTGGGAATTAAAGCCCAAGATCTAGTTAGAAAAACGGAGTCTATTTACAAAGAACAGTTCAAAGGAAAAACCTTAACGGAAACGGAGTGGATAAATGCGTTAATAGACCACCCTAAACTTATAGAAAGACCGATTGTCATTAATGGGGATAAGGCGGCATTGGGCAGGCCACCTGAGCAAGTCTTGGAGATTCTTTAATTTTTTGTGGTTGATTGTGTAAACTGCTCTATAGTTGTTCTAATCTTATCAATATCGTTCGGATGAAAATGCTGGCCCTTGATTTGATTTCTGAACCAGGTCATCTGTCGCTTGGCGTATCTACGAGAGTTCTTTTGGATTTCTGATATGGCTTCATCTAGACCATAGAGTCCTTCCATATGCTTAAATAATTCTTGGTAACCGACACTTTGCAAAGCCTTTAATGATCGGTGCTCCCAGAGCCCTTTGACCTCATCTTCGAGACCTAGTTCCATCATCTGATGTACTCTAAGATTGATGCGCTGGTACAGCTCTTCTCTCGGCCTTTCTAGAACTATATATAATGTTTCAAAGTTTCGTGGCGCTCTCTTGTTGAGATAACTGCTAAAAGGTTGCCCAGTCTCTCTGATTACAGAAAGGGCTCTGATAACTCGATGGGTATTTTGTGCTTCTATTTGACTGAAGTAAACTACATCCTTAGTTTTCAACTCGTTCACTAGAGAAGGGTAATCTTCTGTAGCTTGTTGATTCAACTCAGCAATCGTCTCTGGCTTCACAGGCGGTATCACATCCAATCCTTCTGCTACTGCCTTCAGATATAAGCCTGTCCCCCCGCTCAATACTGGCACCTGGCCTTGGGCGAAGGATGGATTGATGATGTCCATCGCTTGTCTTTCGTAGAGCCCTGCGTGATAAGGCTCTTTTATGCTCCAATGGTCTACCAACTGCAAGTCCAACGCCTTGATCTCCTCATCCGAGGGCTTGGCTGTGCCGATGGACATCTCTTGATAGACCTGACGACTGTCTGCAGAAATGACTGGCCCTATATTGTCTTTAAAGAGTTCTAGGAGCAAGGTGCTTTTGCCGACTGCTGTGGGTCCTGTGATGATGATGAGCTTCTGCATATTCAAGTGGGGTAGGCGCAGATATTATCAGTAATGTTATTCATGACAGCAAGATATGATTCTTGAAAACTATATTTCTAGGGACGATCTACATAATCCTTTATTTCTAGAACATTGGTATTTAGAGATTCCCTCTGACAAAGTTCTATCTCAATCTAATACACCTAAACCAATAGTTGCTGCAATTGTGGAATTGATGAAAGGGCATTATTATCTGAGGGTATTTGGTCAAAAGGGTAGAATGTCTTTGCAGTTCGTCAAAGAAGAATGAAAATGGATAGCCAGTTAAGTCAAGTTGAGATTTCTGTAGCCATAGAATGATTGTACCTTAGTTGCTGATCCAACTAGTATTATTACTCATCGTTAAGTCCTTACCCTTGAACAAACAAGCTCAAAATTTTGCACCGTTTCAATGCAGTTATTCCCCTAGTGTACCAGAGATGCTCAATGCACTCAACTGCACAATAGCCATAAGTACATATCAGGCAGGAAAGGTCATCTTCTTAAGTGCTGTCAATGATGATAAACTTATTCAGTTACCACGATCTTTTGTCAAGGCGATGGGTATTGCCCTCAAAGAAGATAAGATGGCAGTCGCTTGTAAAGATGAGGTGATTGTACTGAGAGATTCACCTGCCTTAGGTGCCCATTATCCTAAGAAACCCCAAGTCTATGACGCTATGTATATGCCGAGGTCTACCTACTATACAGGTGCATTAGATATTCACGATGTGGAGTATTGTGAGGATGGACTTTGCGCTGTCAATACTCACTTCAGTTGTATCATCAAGATAGATGAGAACCACAGTTTCACACCTATATGGAAGCCTGATTTTATTACCAAGATCACCAATGGAGACCATTGTCATCTTAATGGAATGGCTGTCGAGAACGGCCAGATCAAGTATGCAACAGCCTTTGCGACGACAGATGCACCTAGAGCTTGGACAAAGTCTTTGCAGACTTCTGGAGTACTCATCGATTATTCAACTCAGGAGATCATCTTAGATAAGCTAGGGATGCCCCATTCACCTAGAATTCATAATGGGCTTTTATATGTCCTCTGCAGTGCTACTGGTGAGTTGATAGAAATGAATTCAGAGACCAAGGTAACTAGGACAGTACTTCAATATGATGGCTTCCTAAGAGGGATGGATTTCTATGAGGATTTTGCCTTTGTAGGAATGAGTAAGATAAGGAAGAATTCTTCGAGTTTTGGACATCTTAATATTGCGGAAAAGTCCAATGTTGCAGGTGTGTTGATCGTGCATTTGAGCACAGGGTCTATAGTAGGAAAGATAAATTATACTAGCTCAGTTGATGAGATATATGACGTCAAGATTCTGCGAGATAAGAAAAGACCATCAATATTAAATACTTTGACAGATGACCATAAGCTCGGCTTAACGACACCTGATACAACATATTGGTCTAGAACTCAGGAAAAGTCAAAGAATTCCTAAATTAGAGAAAAATATCATATGAACAAAAATTTACTCTTTTCGCAAAGAACTCAGGCTATCAGAAGGCTACGTTTTTTGTCAAATTATTATCTGAAGTTGAAGCAAGTAAAGGCAACTAGAGCCAGACTTGATATAGTGCAGGGTCATATCAAGGCTCACTTGCTCTACTTAAAGGGCAAAGCAACGACAGCGATGATAAAGCATTCGATGGGCGCGGCCTTTGCATTTGCAAGCTTATTTGTTTCCACGACAGCATCTGCTCAAAATTTCCTTCCTGCTGATTCCTTAACTCAGGTCACTACTCAGGGCCCGATTATTCCTGATTTGGTAGATTTTGATAATGACGGAGATGTAGATGTCATTGGTATCAGTTATGATAATTCTGGGTATGAATTATCGGGATTTTTTATCGAGAATACAGGTACAGCGGAAGAATTCGTTATTGAAAATGTTCAGTTAGAAAATCCAGATATAGCCTTAGAGCTAGGTACGAATTCCATTTTCCTTGAGGCTGCGGATATGGATAATGATGGAGATTTAGACTTGGTGTTGTTGGAAAATGATTACTATACGGTAGAGACGTTTGTGTTGTATTATGAAAATGATGGCGAAGGCACATACAGACAGCCGCCAGAAAGGATATTGGTCGGTAGTGAATTAGATATCTATGGGTCTATTGATCCTAATCTTGTTGATTTTGATGATGATGGTGATCTAGATTTATTAACTGTGGGATATGATATTGCTCACTATCAGTCTACAGGTGAACCAACTCTGAATGTATTTTTTAGTGAAAATATAGGCACAGCTGATAGTTTGTCCTTCGCGAATGTTGTGCCTTTGGATGGATTTAAACGCATACCAATAACAGATGCAGACGCCGTTTTCTTAACTAATCTCGAGATAGCAGATTTTGATAATGACGGTGAT
>CALBWK010000224.1 GCA_937969415.1 uncultured Saprospiraceae bacterium
AAGACAATATGTTCGTGAGAGACTATTTTGTTGTACAACCCGAAAGTAAGTATGCTTTAGAATTTGATTCTATATCAAAAAGGAAACAAGAAGTTTTATCTACAACCTTATCCAAGTTTTCTGAAGGCCATTGGATTTCTCGAATAATTAAATCTTGTCTAGCTTCATAAAAAATAGTAGAGTTTATCTAAGCTGGCTGCTACTTGTTCGTAAAAGTCCGAGAAAAGCCCCTATGGGCTGTTACTTACACATTGAATAAGAAGTGCATCACATCGCCATCTTGGACGATATACCCCTTACCTTCTACACCCAGCTTTCCCGCTTCTTTTACTTTGGACTCAGAGCCTAAAGCGATATAATCATCGTACTTGATGACTTCTGCTCTGATAAAGCCCTTCTCAAAATCGGTGTGGATAACCCCGGCTGCCTGTGGTGCAGTAGAGCCTACGCGTACAGTCCAAGCCCGCACTTCCTTTTCACCAGCGGTAAAGTAAGTGATCAGATTGAGTAGCGTATAGCATGACAAGATAACTCTGTTCACACCAGGTTCCTTGAGGCCCATCTCCTCGACAAACATCATCTTCTCTTCGTAATCTTCGAGTTGAGCTATTTCTTCTTCTATAGATGCACAGATAAGAATGACTTGCGCCCCCTCATCCTTCACCGCTTCCATAAAACGCTTGGTGTGGTCGTTACCATCCTTGACAGAATTCTCGTCCACATTACAGACATAGAGCACTGGCTTAGAGGTTAGCAACTGCATTTCTTTGATCAGGGCTTTGCCATCATCGTCGAGGTCGATTGCTCTGGCTGCGACGCCTTCCTCCATTTTCTGATACACTGTCTCTGCGATCTGTAGATTCTTCTTGTCTGCGGGTTTGCCTGTCTTAGATTGCTTTTTGAGTTTCTCTAGTCGCTTCTCTAGCGTCTCGAGATCTTTAAGGAGTAACTCAGTATCTATGATATCCTTATCTCTGACAGGATCGACTGAGTCCTCTACGTGTATGACGTTATCGTTGTCAAAGCATCTTACTACGTGGGCAATAGCGTCCACTTCTCTTATATTGGCCAAGAACTGATTGCCTAGACCTTCACCTTTGCTGGCTCCTTTGATCAGTCCAGCGATATCTACAATCTCGACTGTAGTCGGCTGCACTTTTTGTGGGTTGACAAGTTTGGCGAGTTCAGTTAATCGCGTATCTGGAACGGTAATCACCCCTACATTGGGCTCTTTAGTGGCAAAGGGGTAGTTGGCTGCCAGCGCCTTGGCATTGGTTAAGGCATTGAAAAGTGTTGATTTTCCAACGTTTGGGAGTCCTACTATTCCTGCGTATAATGGCATATATTTTCTCTATTTTGCCGCAAATATAGTCTGTTTTAGTCCTTTCTACTTTTAGTTTTTAAGTCTGCAACTCCCTTTATGAATTACCTAGCGCATTGCTACCTCTCCGGAAAAGACGAAGACCTCCTTATTGGCAATTTTATGACCGACTTCTTGAGGAAGAAGGAAGAAGCCAATTATAAGGGAAGAGTGCTAGAGGGCATACAGCTCCATAGGGCTATAGATACTTTTACTGACCAGCATCCCGCTTCGTTGGAATTGAGAGCTTCTCTCAGAAAACGACACGGTAAGTATGCCTCTGTAGTTGTCGACTTGATCTGGGATTATTTCTTATCTAAAAATTGGTCCTTATACTCTGATGAATCTCTCGCAGCATTCAATAAGCGTATGTACGAAATATTGCTTCGTCGACAAGCTGAACTACCGGCTAAGCTGCAGAGAAGAATAGAAGGTATGGTCAAGGGCGATTTCTTGATGGCCTATGCTAATAAAACCAATATGCAGCGCTCATTAGAGTGGATGGATAGACGGGTCAACTTTCCTTCTTCATTTGGAGATGCGGTACTTGACCTCGAAGAAAATGTGCATTATTATGAACAGCTTTTCTCAAGATTTTTTCCAGAGTTAGTGGATCATTCTCTGATCTCTACACGTACAAAATAGTTGCTGACAAAAGCTTATCCCTCGAAGTGAAATGACAACGTAAAGGTTCTTGACAAAATAGAATCTATAACTCTAGATCTGTCGAGTAATCCATTGTAGATGTTGATGTTGCTTATCCCTCTACTAAATTTAATTTCTGGTGAGAATATAAAGTAGGGTAGAAAGAACTGTATCCCTGCCCCTATTTCAAATTGGAAATCGTGAGGTGAGACGAGGATAAGATCGTTTAATCTATCTCTCCTTACTCGAGAGTTACTGGCGACATCATAGGAGTACTTGAGTCCTCCTATAACGAAGAGTCTTTTATCCTTGTATGGATCTGATTTAAATCTCAACAATAAAGGTGTTTCGAGATTAACTGATTCTATATTTTGGACTTTAAAATCGATCATTTCATCTGGATTAATTTCTGAAGGAAACTCCCCTTCAAAGAAAAAACTCCTATCTGTAAATGAAAAACCAGGAATAAACCTAAAATCAAAGTATTGACCAATTTTGAGGTTGGTGATAATGTTGAGGCTGAGGCCTGGGCTGCTAGACCCATTGACGAGTGTTATATTATCCGTTGTGCTAAATTCAGCTGACTTAGAAGGTATAAATCCGGAAGAGTGCAGACCTACCGTCAGACCGAAGTAGAAAGGCTTGTTTCTGAATTCCCAAAAGTTATAATTGCCTTTCTGTGTGACCTGCGCTGATAAGTCATTGCCTATCACCGCAAAAAAAAGACAGAAGAAGAGTAGCGTTATTTTACGCCAGTGTATATCGTACATATGCCTAAGCTGAGGGGTTTCCACTCTATAGAACGAAAACCTATATTTTCTAGTATCTCTGCAAAGTTCTCATAATCTGGGAAGACTTGCACAGACTTGTAAAGATAGTCATAGGCTTTATCATCAGAGGAGGTAGAACCACCTATACGAGGCAATATATGCTTGAAGTAAAAATTGAATAACTGCTTGAAAGGGAAGACTTTAGGTCTTGAAAATTCTAGAATAACGACTTTTCCACCTGCTCTAGTGACCCTGTACATTTCTGCTAAGCCCTTTTCTAGATTACCGAAGTTTCTGACTCCAAAGGCACAAGTCGTTGCATCAAAATGCCCATCTTCAAAGCGCATAGCCTCAGAATCACCCACTTCAAGTGAAATAATCGCATCCAAGTTCTTTTGGTTAAGCTTTTTGTTGCCATAACTGATCATCTCAGAAGAGATATCTAAGCCTATCACTTTATCTGGTTGTAGTTGCTTGTTGATCTCCATCGCAACGTCTGCGGTACCCGTAGCTACATCGAGAATTAGGCGGTGATCTTTGCTATTCAGATTAGCGATAGCCTTCTTCCTCCAGATGGTATCTATACCTAATGACAAAACCCGATTGAGTAGGTCATACTTAGGAGCAATTTTATCGAACATATTGGTCACTTGTTCCTTTTTGGAACCTGGAGCAACGTAGGGTTTTACGACTTGTTTTGACACTAGCTAATGCGTTAATTGATGTAAGTGTGAGAACCTAATATGACTAGAATATCTCTAGCGACACAAACCTAATGAAACTAGGAGATTTAGGTTCATTTTATGCCTCTGCAGACACCTACAAAGTGCCATAATTTAGGTAATTTCACAGTCCTATAAGAAATCTTAATTTTAATACATAAATGTCAGATAATCAGCGAATTGTAAAGGTAAATATCGAGGATCAGATGAAGTCTGCTTACATCGACTATTCGATGTCAGTCATCGTATCCAGAGCTTTACCGGATGTGCGGGATGGATTGAAGCCAGTTCATAGAAGAATACTCTATGGAATGGATGATTTGGGACTCGATTATAACAAGCCTTACAAGAAATCAGCAAGAGTGGTAGGAGAAGTACTCGGTAAGTACCATCCGCACGGTGATTCTTCTGTATACGATGCGATGATTCGTATGGGGCAGCCGTGGAGTATGCGATATCCATTGGTAGAGATACAAGGGAATAAGGGCTCTATGGACGGTGATAGTCCTGCGGCGATGAGATATACTGAGGCTAGGATGGACAGACTCAGCGATGAGTTGATCGATGACATCAAGAAAGATACTGTTGATTTCAAGCTGAATTTTGACGACTCTCTAGAAGAGCCTACTGTACTTCCCGCTAAGCTGCCTAATCTACTCATCAATGGCGCTACGGGTATCGCGGTAGGTATGGCGACCAATATGTTGCCGCATAATCTTAGCGAGGTCATAGATGCTACTATCGCGACGATAGATGATGCTGATATCACCATAGACCAATTGATGCAGCACGTCAAAGGGCCCGATTTCCCTACAGGCGGAATCATCTATGGGACAGATGGAATCAAAGAGGCCCTACACACTGGCCGAGGCAAGATAGTCGTCAGAGCCAAAACAGATATAGAAGTCAGTAAGACAGGTAAGGAGTCCATTATCGTAACGGAAATCCCTTATCAAGTCAATAAGGCCAATCTCGTTATCAAAATTGCTGAACTCGTCAACAGCGGCAAAGTAGCCGGCATCAGTGATATACGAGATGAATCAGATAGAAACGGTCTGAGAGTCGTCATCGACATCAAGAAAGATGCGATATCCAATGTTGTCCTCAGTAAGCTCTTTAAGTATTCTCCACTACAGACGTCTTATGGGGTCAATAACATTGCCCTAGTCAATGGCCGACCGCAGCAGCTCAATCTTAAGAATTTGATCGAAGAGTTCGTCAAATTCAGAATTGAGGTCATCGTTAGGAGAACGCAGTTTGATCTAGATAAAGCAGAACAGAGAGCCCACATCTTAGAAGGTCTTATCAAAGCGATAGATAATCTAGATGAGGTCATCAGAATCATCAGAAGCTCTAAGACCGTAGATGAAGCCAAAGAAAAGTTGATGGCTTCATTAGAACTCTCAGAGATCCAAGCAAAGGCTATACTTGAGATGAGACTCCAGAAGTTGGTCAGTCTTGAGATGATAAAGCTGAGAGAAGAGTATGAAGAATTACAAGCTATTATTGCTGATCTAAAAGATATCTTGTCCAGTGAAGGGCGACAAAGAGAGATCATCAAAGAAGAATTGAAAGAGCTCCGAGAGCGCTATGGAGATCCGCGTAGAACACAGATCACCTATGCTGATGGAGACATCAATATCGAAGATATGATTCCAAATGAAGAGGTTGTCGTTACAATTTCTTCTCTAGGATACATTAAGAGAACTGGTACTAAAGAGTATAAGGCGCAAGGAAGAGGCGGGACAGGTTCTCGAGGGAGTAAGACAAGAAATGAGGACTTTGTAGAGCACCTCTTAATCGGTAAGAACCACAACTACTTACTGCTGTTTACGGAGCAGGGTCGATGCTTCTGGCTAAGGGTATATGAGATACCAGAAGGTGGCAAGACAGGGCAGGGTAGAGTCGTGCAGAATATCATCAACCTGCCTAAAGAAGACAAGATTAAGGCCTACATAATGATAGAAGATTTGACTGATCAAGACTTTCTCAATAATAACTTCCTCGTCTTTGCGACAAGAAATGGCGTGATCAAGAAAACGAAAGTAGAAGCCTTCTCTAGACCAAGAGCGAATGGAATTTTTGCCATTACCATAAGAGAAGGAGATCAGTTATTAGAAGTTCGTCTGACTAATGGTTCTAAGAATGTTATGCTGGCCAGCAAGAGCGGTAAGGCCATCAGGTTTAATGAAGACAAGGTCAGAGAGATGGGTCGATCTGCCGCCGGCGTCCGAGGTATGAAGATCGAGCACGAAGCGGGAGACGAAATAATCGGAATGATTATCGATGATCCCAATGAAGCGGGCAAATCCCTCTTTGTCGTCTCTGAGAGAGGATATGGCAAGCGGTCCAACATTGATGAATACAGAGAGATCAATAGAGGCGGAAAGGGAATGAAGAATATGCAAGTCACCGAAAAGACTGGTGAAGTTGTTGCGATTAAATCAGTTGCGGATACAGATGATCTCATCATTACGACCAAAAATGGCATTATGATACGATTACATGTCAATGATGTCAGGATAATGGGTAGAGCTACTCAAGGTGTAAAAGTGATCAAGCTGGCTGACTCGGACAGCATCGCAGATGTTGCAGTTATCCCATTTGACGAAAATG
>CALBWK010000225.1 GCA_937969415.1 uncultured Saprospiraceae bacterium
CCATTAAAAGAAGCCGCAAGTAGATTGCCTTTCAAAGCGCCACCAAAATTAGAGGCCGTGTATTCTGTCAAGCCATTGGTCGAAGAGTTCAAGGTAAATAGGGAGCGATCGGCTACGCCAGGTGTCTGGTAGTCGCCCTCCACTGGGTTGGCCAGATTTGTCAACAAAACATCGAAAATATTTCTAAATCCAGAAGCATAAATCTGGACCGGTCCACCCGGTATAACTTTGGCTTGGTTAAGCCCATCGTTGCCACCGAAGGGATCATTCTGATCCTGACCACCAGAATTAGCCCGTGTCGGGTCATCTAGTGTCGGTAGGTCATAGATATACTGGGCATTATTGACATTATCATTTTTGATAGACATACCATTGAGCACATCCAGATCTATCTCTAATATCGCAGCAGACAAAGCATACTCTGTCGTAAAGGCAAAATTGTTGGACGGCGAGCCCGCATTGGTATGGCCTCCCTGTGCCAAGTAAAGGATATTGTTGGCCGCATCTAGCGTCAGGCCGTTACTTGCGTGATTCTCTTCTGATCTCGGCAGACCTCTGACCAAGTCTACTCTGTTCCAGTTGTTACCGCTTCTCGTTAATCTAGAGATGACACCAGAGTTGGTATCTAGATTGACATCAGATCCTCCTCCACCTCCGCCGATACGCGGATCACTAGAGCTAACATAGAGGATAGGATTACTGGCCGTCCCTGTGACGACGAGCCCTGTGACCTGCCTATTGTTGTTGCCATCGAGGGAGCCATCATCGTTGTGATTTTGGATGTTTTTGACCTCGTCTATGGTCTCCGTATTGGTGACTTGGTAGTTAGAAGAGCCGTTCCTTCTGATGGTATAAGCGAGGATCAATCCATTCTGCTGGGAGACATAGAGCCTGCCATCGGGACCAAACTGTAGGGAAGTTGGGTTGTTGAGGGCTTCTCCATTGAGGCTAGAAGCGCTGAAGTTCTGTGCTTGAGCCAAAACGGTCAGGCAGACCAGGGCAAGGGCCAAAAGATACTTGTTCATATAAGGGTGTAGTCATTGAGTAATTAACAATGATTCTACTCCTAAGTATGGAGTTGTTAGGGTTAGCTGGGGAAAAGGAGGATTTGTAAGGTGATGGGCAGAGTGGGGTTGCGAAAGTATATGCTCATATCTAGCGTCTTGTAATAGCTACACCACTCACATCTTCTCTAATGTAATCAAAGGCGAATTAGTATATGAGGTATCAAAGCAGCGTAAGTCTTGTAACTTATTGCATTAGGAATTCCCCAGTCCCCGTCAACGTCCTCCCCACAGCCCCCTGCCACAAACCATATAGCCTATCCGCCTCCACACTTTCCATCGCCGGTTTGTAGGTCTTATCCATCAGTCTGCTTTTTCGAAGGCAGGTATTAGGGATTCTATTTCTGTCCTATTCATTTTCATTTTTTTTGCACGTTCAATCCAAGTACTTCGAATTTTTTTCATTCGCTCTATCTCTTGAAAGGCTTCGCTCTCTTTCCATCTAAAGTAAGGATGTACTTCCATACAAAGATCGAAACTGAGGCTATTGTCCTCTTGATCAATATTGAGACTCAATCCATAGCCATCAGGAGTCGGATTGATATCGTAAGCTGGACTCAGCTTCCATCCCTGCTTAGGTATGAGTAAGAAACCGTGATTGCGAAGGTGATCATCTGTATTGGAAACGGCAACAGAAAAAACAATCCGCTTCCATAGCTCTCTAATATCCACTGTGGGGTCAGCACCATATCGTTCTATCAACTCAACGAGATCGAGGTACGACCCACCTACTGTATGATTGTGCCCGTCTTTGTAACCTAAAAGTGTCATTGCAGAAGCAAAATGGATTCGATCCTTTCCTGATCGATCAAAGCGTTGGGTTAAGAAAGTATGCTGATCACTAGAAAATATTTCTGCTCTACAAGTTGTCATTCTGATTCCAAAATCTATTGCCATCTGATAACTTATAAATTCCCATGCGCCGCTATCTCTTTCATCGTTTTTGCTGGGGAATTTTGCAATCAAGAGGTTGCCATTTGGATCAACTACATTGGCTTTGGGCCTAGCTCCACCTAAAGAAGATCCTGGTGCAATTAACAGCCTCAGCCAATCTTTTGCTTGGGGATTATCTATAAAAGTGTCTTCTTCGTATCTGAGACTTGCTTGCTCAAGCTCTCTAATACTACTCAAGGGAGGAGTTGGCATTTCCGAATTTTCACTTACGAACTCTCCACTTTCTGCTAACTTAAATCGCAGGGCGCCCATTCTAGTTTCGTCATTAACGCCAAGCAAAAAATCAGATTCAAACAGTGGGTTCAATTTCCTTTCTGCTACTCTTGAATTGATGGCTTCACGTCTTTTCATTAATACACGGCCCCATCGATCAGGTGAGGAATCGAGAAAGAGACCAAAGTTTGGCTTTTCATCAGTCAAGTATTGTGGGCCTGTAAAAAGTTTTAGATCAGGATCTAGTTCCAAAGCTTTCCCGCTTTCGAGCCACTCTTTCTGGTATTCAAATGAAAATATTTCTTTTCCTCTTAGCAATTCTATCTTGAGCAATCCCATTAAGTGCGGACCACCTAACTCTATCCAATCTGCATATACTAAGATTTCTTTCACTTCGATTTCTTAATACGCTTAGGTGTTTTCAGTTTTGCATCCTGCAGCTTCCGTCCTAAGGTATCATCTGTTGCAATTTGCTTCAGGTCGTTTGCTAGACCCAGCGCCGACAATACTTGTAAGTAGATGCCTATACTAATATGGTCACTCCCTTTTTCAACATGCCATAAAGTAGATCTGCCGATGTTTGATCTTGCCGATAACTGCTCTGTTGTCAATCGCCGTCTTAAGCGGGCAAGCTTTATGTTTTCACCCAATTCCAACAGAATTTGACGTTCTTTTGGCAATAAAACAGACTTTTTTGACTTCATAACGTTTCTATATGAAAACAATTATAGCTATTTTGTTTCTATATACAAACATTATGCTAGTTTAGTTCCGATGTAATTGTATCGAAGTCGCCCTTCGAAGTGCATCTGCCAATAAGGACTTCTCACCCTGACCCTAAAGGAGTCTACCCGCTATGTCATATTATATGAGTAACGATGCCAAGCAGGGATTAGATGTAGCGGAACTACCCATCCTAAAGATAAAAGTAAAGAACCCACAGAACAACCCTCTACAATTCTATGCCTAGATCAACCTTTTCTCCTTACTCTCTACTTACCGCCCTTCTTATCCTTCTTCTTAATATCATCCACCGCTTTCTTCACGTCGTCTGCAGCCTTTTGTAGCTTGTCCGCCTTATTAGACTTCTCCTTCTTCTCGACCTTAGGGGCTGTCTTAGAATCCGTTGGCTTTTCCGTAAAAGTAAAGCCCTTGGCATCTGTCCCCACATAGATGGTATCACCAGTAGTGAATTCTCCAGATAGCACTTGCTTAGACAGTTCGTTGGTGATTTCTTTTTGGATTACTCTCTTGAGCGGACGAGCACCAAACTGTGGATCATAGCCTAACTCTGCAATGAGATTCATTGCTGAATCAGAAAACTCTAGACCCATCTCCGACTTGGCCAGATTCTTTTTGCTCTTCTTAAGTATGAGGTAGGCAATCTTTTTTATTTCTTCCCTAGAGAGTGGCTGGAACATAATCTGGTCGTCGATTCTATTGAGGAATTCTGGACGTAGATTTTGCTTGAGATGATCAAAGACTTCAATCTTGGTCGTCTCGATAATATCCGCTCTGTGGTCTGGGCCTACCGCTTCTAGATCTTCAAAGTTTTCGAGTATCGTCTCAGCGCCCATATTGGACGTCATAATGATGATCGTATTTTTAAAATTGGCGACACGACCTTTGTTATCAGTCAACCTACCGTCATCGAGTACCTGTAACAGGATATTGAATGTATCTGGGTGGGCCTTTTCGATTTCATCTAAAAGGACTATAGAGTATGGTCGTCTCCTGACAGCCTCTGTCAGCTGCCCACCTTCGTCATAACCAACATATCCTGGAGGAGCGCCGACGAGTCTAGAGACAGAATGTTTTTCTTGGTACTCCGACATATCTATACGCGTGATCGCTCGCTCATCATCGAAAAGAACTTCTGCTAATGTCTTAGCCAACTCTGTCTTCCCTACCCCTGTCGGTCCTAAGAATATAAAAGAACCTATTGGCTTATTAGGATCACCCAAGCCCGATCGCGAACGTCTGATCGCATCAGAGACAGCCACAACGGCTTCTGTCTGCCCTATCAGTCGCTTGCCGATTTCTTCTTCGAGTTTGAGGAGTTTTTCCTTTTCGCTCTGCATCATCTTAGAGACTGGAATACCTGTCCACCTTGCCACAACATCCGCAATGTCATTGGCCGTGACCTCTTCATTGGTAAATCTAGAGTCTGGGGCAATCTTATCGAGCTTCTCCTCTGAGGCTTTTAGCATCGCTTCTTTTTCTTTAAGGTCACCATAACGTATCTTGGCTACCTGCTCAAAGTTGCTGTCTCGCTCCGCCATATCCGCTTGGTGTTCTAGCTCTTCGATATCTTTCTTGATGGCTTGGATCTGATCGACAGCTTCCTTTTCATTTTTCCATCGCGCATTGAGAGAATCTAGTTGCTCCTTAGCGTTGGCAATTTGCTCAGAGATGGCTTTGAGTTTTTTCTCGTCCTTCTCTCTCTTGATACCTTCTCGCTCGATTTCTAGTTGACGTACTTTTCTATCCAGCTCGTCTATTTCTTCGGGCACAGAATCCAACTCTAGACGCATCTTCGCTGCCGCCTCATCGATGAGATCTATCGCTTTGTCCGGCAACTTTCTTTCTGTGATATATCTATTGGATAACTCAGCAGCGGCAATCAGCGCTTCATCGAGGATATCGACTTTGTGGTACATCTCATACTTCTCTTGAATACCTCTCAGGATAGAGATCGTATCTTCTATCGGTGGCTCATCCACATAGACAGTCTGGAATCTTCTGACCAGTGCTTTGTCTTTTTCAAAGTGCTTCTGGTATTCGTCAAGCGTCGTTGCACCTATCGTTCTCAGTTCACCTCTAGCGAGAGCTGGCTTGAGGATGTTGGCCGCATCCATAGCACCATTGCCACCACCCGCACCGATGAGGGTATGTATTTCATCTATAAAGAGGATAACTTCTCCATTGGACGCATTGACTTCTTTGATGACCGCCTTGAGTCTTTCTTCGAACTCTCCCTTAAACTTGGCACCCGCTATCAGTGCCGCTATATCGAGGGTAAATATCTTTTTGGATTGTAGATTTTCTGGGACGTCTTGCTTCACTATACGCCAAGCGATACCCTCTACGATAGCCGTCTTTCCTACCCCCGCGTCTCCAACAAGTATCGGGTTGTTCTTTTTCCTACGAGATAGAATATGGAGCATCCGTCTGATCTCCTCATCCCTTCCTATAATGGGGTCTAGTTTCCCGCTTTCGGCGTGCTCATTGAGGTTGATACCATACTTTTTTAGGGCATTGTATTCCCCTCCAGAGCTCTGGCTGTCTACTTTGCTGCCTTTACGCATATCTAAGATAGCGGTTTTGAGGCCTGCCTCAGTGACGCCTAAGTCCTTGAGTATCTGGGCACCTTTGTCTTTTCCCTTGAGGATACCGACCAGCAATAACTCCAAAGAGATAAACTCATCTCCATACTCAGGCAGGAGCTTCTTAGCCCTACTCAGAGAGGTGTTGGCGTCATTGGTGAGGTATTGCTTATCAGAGCCTTCCACTTTGGGATATTTCTTCATTTGCGCCTCTAGTCTATTAACCAGTGTGGGGATGGAGACATCCATCTTCTTAAAGAGAAAATCCACCAAATCTTCGTCTACATTGATAATACCCCTAAGGATATGGACGGTGTCTACCTGTTGTTGGTCTAGGTTTCTAGCGGCTTCTTGGCCTTTAATGATGGCTTCTTGCGCCTTGATCGTAAAGTTATCGTAGGTCATTCTGCAATATATTTGAATAATTACTCTTAGGCTACTTCAAATGGAGTTCCAATCGAATATCAGTCTCTTATACTTGCCCATTTGTCATAATATGAGATAGTCAAGGTCATTATGGCAGAGAAATGTAAAATGGTAGCCAATTAAAGTGGACCGAAGACCTAGTAATCGACCCTTGTAACTTGTCTTAATCTTGGAGGCAACTCCGGGTTATAGTTTAGTCTGCATATCGCAGGCGATTGAATATTTAAATACTTAAAAAATTAAAGTTAATGTCACAAGAGAATCAAGGTTACACCGTAGCACCCCCGTCTAAAGGAACCAAAATCATGAATATCATCGCTCCTATAGTGTTGATCGGTTGCTTTATCGGAGGCGTAGGCTATGCTTCTATTGCGCTTATGGGTAATAGAAATGATAATTATCATGAGAAAGTAGAACAAATGAAAAAAGAGAAAGAGGCGAAAGCCAATGCAGAAGTTGTATCTGAAGTACTAGTAAAGTAAGAAGAACTCTTTTTTAAATTATAAATAAATAAGCCCCGAGACAAAATTTTGTCTTGGGGCTTATTTTGTTTTAGGGCCTTAAAATTTAAAATGAAAAAGGTCGAGTATCCTGAGAATAAAATTGGGTTGTATATTACTCCATCAATTTACGATAAATGAGCCCTGCAGAGACCGCCTTTCATCAAGCCGCCAGCCGATTAAAAGAAGTAGAACTCTCTAAATTATTTGGTCATCCTTGTTATAAGCTGAACAAGAAAGCCTTCTGTTGTCTTTACAAAGAAATGATGGTATTCAAATTAGAGGGGACTGCGCATAGTGCTGCGATGGCTATAGAAGGCGCTCAACTTTTTGATCCCTCCGGCAAAAAGAGACCTATGAAAGAGTGGGTTCAACTACCATTAGACTCTTCCGATCAATGGGCTAAACTATCCAAGTCCGCCTATGCCTACATTAAAAAACTAACTGCCTAAAGCAACGTCGTAAGGATAGATCTCGCAGAATTTTTATGATAGAATCGTTTGATCTTGCATACGATTACAAAAGAAAAAGAGTAGTTTGAGTTAGAAACAACTCATAAATATGCGCTATTAGATAATTCCTCTATTGTCTCATCTACTGACCCTATCTGCTTAGTGGGTATGTGGACAAGCAACATACTAAGAGAGACCAATCTGAGCCAAGCAGAATTTTAGTGTCGCGATGAATCCTTTAGTCTATATAATGCACTGAGTACGGTTTTCTATGAAGGAAGTATCTTTAATAAAAAAACCGAATCGCCCATTTAAGATGCACTCTTTTTGTTCCACTAAGCTTACGAACCAAATGATTCCCAAGCAATTAATCATTTGCCTCGCCGGCAGGCTTTCATTTTTGTCTTGAAACAAAAACGAAACAAAAAATTCAAGGCTTATTTCATTTCTTAACGGTTCTAAAAACTACAATTCCTAAACGGTCTTAAACTCGCCTAGGGCTCAAACAAAAGCCCGTTCTTAACGGAATTCTAGCCTTTACAACCTAAAATGAAAGAGGCCAA
>CALBWK010000226.1 GCA_937969415.1 uncultured Saprospiraceae bacterium
TCGTTCACAGACAAAGAAGCCAAGGGAAAAGATATGGTCAAAGAAATTGCAAAAACCTATAAGGCAATAAGACCTTACTTTGATTATATGACGGAGATCTTGACACACGATCTGGATGGCGTGCCGCTGTATGGGTAAATAGAAATTACGGACTTCAGAATAACTTCTTAGGCTGCACTTGCTTCATAAACTGGATACTTTCGATGACCATACTCTGAAGTTGATAATTGGTCACAGAGTCTAGAGATTGACCTGGTGTTAAAGACAATGCAACGGAAGCTAAGTCTTTACCGGAGAGTACCTTGGAGCGCCATTCTTGGGTAGCAGCTTCTGTTTCTGTAATCTCCAGTGGCAAGGCTTCTCCTCCTGTACCGTATAGAATTATACTTGACTTGGCCAACAAAGTATTTTTAGGAAGGATGGCTTTTATGGAGACATAGCCAGAATCAACTATCTCTGGAAATTGTGCAGTAGCCAACTGAGGAACGCCATCTGAATGCAATTCTAAGATCAGCTGCTTCTTTTCGAAACGAATATTATCGCCACGCAAGGTCCAACGCTTATCCTCTGAGGCAGATCCCAAATCCTCAGCCCAGCTCATCTCGTAGGTAACAGACTTGTCTTCTCTAAGATTATACTCAAGGGTGGAGAGTCCTTGCATCAAGGCAAAACACAGCATCAACACAAAAATGTAACCGAATATCTTTAGTACTTCAACGACTTTCATCCTGAGGATTTGATACCACCAAAATAGCACTTAATGTAAAAAACCCCTGTCACAATGATGCGACAGGGGTTTTTTGTATAGCATTATAATTTGCTAAACTAGAAGTATAGACCTACAGATAGTTCTAGTGACTTCTGATTTCTCTTAAGTTCCATAGGGATGCCACCGTAAGTAAAATCGTGTGCAGCATCTTGGAAGATATACGTATGCTTTAGATCAACGTGGATGTTCTTAGTTACTTTATATCCTACTAAGAAGTTAAATCCACCTTGGACGCTAGTACCTCTATTGTCGATATTGACTAACGTAGATAAATCTTCTTGTTGATCTAGTCTTACCGTTAGCTCAGGACCGAAACCTACTTTGAAGTTCTTTACCAAAAATCCAGTGTTCAATGCAAGTCTGAAGTTAGATTCAGTTGTTGTCAACTCGAGAGCTGGATCCAATGGTGTTCTTGTCTTTTCTAAAGAAATCAACTCGAAATTTCTTCCAGTAACAGTATACAATACATCTCCCATAAAGAAGAGCTTTGCATTTTCTGTGTAGAGAGACATACCAATTCCTTTTGTCGGTGTAGCTCCAGTAAAGCCAATCTGAGCCAACTCAAAAGGTTCTACTGTAACATACTCCTGAGCTACGTCAGAGGTCAAGTCGTGAGAGTAGACGGCTTTGATACCGAAGTCAATCTGTGCAGAAAGACTTGTAGAGATAGTGACAAGTGCTATAACTAAAAATCGAATGTTCATTCTTATGAATTTTCTATGTTAATTTCTAAATGTTAATCATTATGCTTTAGAAAAAGAGCTATACAACACTCGACCTTCTTTGTCTTTCAGCATAAGTACATAATCTCCTTTATCGAGATTACAAATCTTTATCTCATCAATTTTTGCTGAGGTAGAGATTCTGCTGATGACTTCACCTTTTGGTTGGAAAATAATCCAATCAAGTTCTGCCGTATCTCCTTCGAGATTGACGAGCAGAAGATCTTTGTCCTCAATGACTTGAACATTTAAGCTCTTACCAGGGATAAAGGTGATCGTGCTTTTAGCGCTTTTCTTTGAAGTCGTTTCTTCGTTTCCGATATTAGAAGCGGAAGCGTTGAAACTAGATAGGATAATGACAAGGCAAGCCCAGATACAAAATGGATTTCGCATAATAGATAATGATTAGTCGGTAAAAAGTTTTCAATGAATTGCGGAAGAGATTTTTTGGCTATCCAGGCTTCTGAGAGAAATTTCGTGGTTGTGAAAAATCTCTCATCTCCTCCTCAATTACGAATGCAAAGTAAAGTCCATTAAATCATATTATCTACTATTGTAGTCTCAAAAAGACAATATGACTCTATTGCAAAATATTTAAAGTCAAAGTGTATATTTTCCTCAAAAATTGTACTCTCGGCATAAATTTTGACACCTATCGCGATGCCTTTCTGTCAGAGTGACACTAGTGCCCACAAGATTATATACCGTATAACGATCTATTGACAAACAAAAAGCCCTTGAATCACACCAATTCAAGGGCTCAACAGAATTATATTCTTCGGAGATTTAATTCCAAGCATCTAGGATACCACCCATAATCGCCATAGTCATACACCAGAACAGCACATTGAGTAAGATATTCTTACCACTGTTCTTCTGGAAAAGACTAAGTGACACAATTACCGGTACTATAAAGCTTATGCATAACATCAAGCCGTGCAGTGCCCCATGCTTGAAGGTATGGAAACTACCCAGCACCAGTTCTCCATTAAGCAGGTCCTTGTGCACTAATTCTATCATCATTTTCATACTCATAGATAGCAGCATAGCCATCAAAAGCGCTAGACCATAAGTAAGCGCCATATTCTTTGGCACCATTTCCTCTTTAGTTTTTCCGAGGGAGGCTAGCCATTGTTTTTCAAATAAGGGACCATAGAAGATGGCACCCATAATACTAGGAATGAGACCAGCAACAATAATCGCTAACCAGTTAATAGAAGGCATCATATAAATTGGTTTTAGTAGTTAGTAATACTCTGAAAATACAAATTAGTTATAGATAAATAAAATGACCTACAACCAGCAGAGCACATAACTTAACTTCTACTTTATTGCCTCCTTTATCATACCCAACATCTCATTGGCCTTAGTCGGTTCGCACCATCGGAGGACGATAACAAGGTCTTCCTCAGGCTCTACAATAATATAGTTGCCACCAAAGCCCGCCGCATAGTACCCCGTGCTACTCAAGTTACTCATGCGGTTTTTATCTCCATTTTTATTGAGCCACCACATATAACCGTAGGAGGGATTAGGTTGAGAAGGTGTCGTGGCGGCCTTCAACCACTCGGTTGAGATCAGTTGCTTGCCTTTCCATTGCCCACCACGCATACACAGCAACCCAAAGCGTGCATGATCTTCAGTGCTGATAAAAAGTCCTCCTCCCGAATGACCGCCCCCACTGACAGATTGCATCTTGACACCATCTACATTAGTCCAGGAATTATCATAGCCATACCACCGCCAAGTCGTCGAAGCACCGATAGGGTCCAAAATTTTTTCTTTCAGGACCTGCGGTAGCGGTTGTCGCCAGACTTGCAACAAACTATAGGCTAATAAATTAACCCGGACATCATTGTACTCCATCTCTGTGCCTGGCTCTGCGAGTGGGGCCTTTCTCCAAGTATGTACATCGCCGTCCTTAGGTGGTCTGTCATTCCAATCATAACCACCCCACAACTGGCCCGACCAAGCCGAGGATTGATTGAGGAGATGGGCCCACGTTATCTTTTCATTGTGACTTCCTGTAAAATGATGATCCCAGATGTACTCACCCATCTTATCATCGACAGAGCGAATTAGTCCTGCATCTACAGCAAGGCCTGCTACAGTAGAGAGATAAGATTTCGTTACACTAAAAGTCATATCCACGCGGCGTGTGTCTCCCCACTTGGCAATGCAGTAGCCGTCCTTGATGATCATACCAGCCGGCCCACCTCTGCGCTTGGTAGGTCCTAATATTTTATGATACGGCTCTCTTTCAAAGCCCTTCAAGATGGCTTGCCTCAAATCGACGTGACCACTATACTCGTTTGCTTGAATGGAATCGATGGCACGATCAAGCTGCACTTGATCTATTCCAAAATCATCCGGAGTTTTCTCTAGCCATTCGCCGCGCTCAGGAAAATAATCTGTTTTTTGCCCAACAACAGTCAACTGGAATAAAAAGAAGAAAAGGATATAGATGTACTTCATATTGGCCCTAATTGTAGACAGACCTAAGGTAAGCACTAAGTAACAAGTCTTTGAATAAACGCTGCTCTAAAAGCTTATGACTGAATAGCTCTTATCCACATACTAAAACGCTACAAACTATTCACCCCTACCACTCTCAATAAAATCCACAAGATTCTGGAAAGCGATCCCGAAGTACAATTCATAGCTCTCTCGTTCTACGTAACCTAAGTGCGGTGTACAGATAACTTGTGGAAGTTGGAGTAATGGATGGTCTGCATTAAAGATAGGTTCCTGATCATAAACGTCTATGGCAGCAAAACCAGGACGTCCAGCTTGCAGGGCAGTGAGCAAAGCTTTTGGCTCTATAAGACCGGCTCGAGCTGTATTCACCAAGATGGCATCTTCCTTCATCAACTTAAGATCTTCTAATTTGACAAGATGTTTCGTTTCAGGTTTGAGGCGGAGGTGAAGGCTGACTACATCACAACTGCTAAAAAAAGCTTCTTTACTCTCAGTGGCTTGATATCCATCAGCAATAGCCTTTTCTCTTGAGGCTGTGCTACCCCAGACCATAACAGAGGCGCCGAAGACTCGAGCATACTCCGCAATTTTTTTACCGATCCTACCATAGCCCCATATCCCAATCAGGGTGCCTTTGACTCTACGTCCTAGATTGGTCTGCCAATGGCCTTCCTGCATTCCTCTAATAGATTGAGGTAGCATCCTCAATGCATTTATGATGAGAGCCCAGGTCAATTCCGCCGTAGCTGTGGGATCGCCTTTACCTTCCAAGATCGTAACCCCTCTTTTCTTACAAGCCTCTACATCTATGTGACCAGGGTTTTTCCCTGTCTGGGAAATCACCTTAAGGTTAGGTAAATACTGTAGTAAATTATCATCCACTCTAGTTCGTGTCCGCGTCAACACCAAGGCCTCTGGGTCATTCATTTTCTTAGCAAGCGTTTGAGGATCTTGCTCATAGGTATTGACAACCGTGATACGATGACCTTTGAGAATATCAAAGGCTTTTAAAGAAGTGATACAACTCTGATAATCATCTGGTATAGCTATGCGCATAAGCGTATAAATTTATTGTAGATAAATACTTCAAGTTACTTTGGGTCGAGCAAGGACATTGGCAACACAGCTCATCAGCAATAAGGCTACGCCTAAAAATGACAACAATGAATATCCTTCATTAAAGAAGAAAAAACCAATGGCGAAGGCATAAATTAATTCTGTATACTTAAAAGGGGCAACAATGTTGGCCTCCTCATATTGAAATGAAAGTGTCATGTACTTCTGCCCAATATAGCCAAACCCACCTACACAAATTAATATGAGCAACTCGGTTATTGTAGGCGTTTGCCAAATCAATATCATAGCGAGACCACTCACAATTGTCGCTGTCCCCATAAAATAATTTACAATAACTAGAGGGTGCTCCGCCTTCCCTATCTTCCTTAGTGTCACATACACACAACCACCGAAAAAAGCACCTAGGACCGCCAACAAAAGACTAAGGCTATCTATCCTGCTGTCATAACCTTTGAGCAACACAACACCGAGCAAAGCAGTAAATAGAAAAACCCATTGCACGGGTTTGACTTTTTCTTTCAATATCCAAATGGCCAATAAAAATGTAAAGAAAGGCGACAGATACTTTAAGGTAACAGAAGCCCCATAGGGTATTCTCTGTATAGTTATAAAAAAAAGCGTCATAGATGTTAGACCCAAAAAGGCTCTGAGAAATAACATCTTTTGATTTTTACCCAATAAAGAAATGCCTTTCTTCTTCAATACTGCAGTACAAATCATCGCAGTGATAACCGATCTAAAAAAAACCAATTGAAAAACATGAATGTGGCTGACAAACTTGATAAGGCCTTGCATAAGGGAGAATCCAAATGCGGCTATCAACATAAACAGAATCCCCTTCGATATATTAAGTCCAAAAATCAAATACGCTAATTAAAATGATCCAACACAACAACTACCCTACCTCAGCTTTTTTGGCTAAAAGTACACAAATCCATCCATTAGCTTTCTGGCTGTCCGCAAAGTGCCTGCTGTTACGACATCAAAATTATCGTCATTATAATCGACTACTATCTCAACTGGAATCATTCCAGATGGGTGCTCTATAACTATCCTCTCTGAAGCATCTGCACTCACCTGAGCTACCTGTGCGGCCACAGTACCTGGACATTTACTAGCAGTACTAACACAAACGGCTCCACTTACAGCGTGGGTCGGATGCAGCGTCTTAGGTGTGAAATATTGGGACCTAATGTTGCCTCCTGCCTGAGAGGGAGAAAGCAAACCTACTTTAGGAAGAACACTTCCAGTTACATCACCCATTCCAGCCAGTCTTCCCGCTTCACAACGGATACTTTCTATCTCTGCCATCAGCTCAGGACGAGCTACAAAATAGTCAGGTTGTTCTAATCCAGTCAAGCCAAAATCACTGGCCTTCAAGTGTATCATCATATTCCCGGCATCAACTACAGACACTTCCTTCCCTTGGATAATATCCATTTTATGTCCTGTCGGAAATAATTTCCCTGTTGTGCCACCTGTCACGTTGGACATCTTCATAAGTATAGGTGCACCTTGACCAGGAACACCATCGATACTCAATTCTCCATCTGTATAATTGACCTTGCCATCTTTTATCTGCACAACTATCTCTATGGTACTTTCTGTATTGAAGTTGTATACTTTTACAGTTACTTCACTTGCATTCTCTTCTGGCACGACCCAACCTTTTTCTATAGCGAAAGGTGCGACACCTGACATCATATTGCCACAAGTGGGCTTGGTATCTACTTTGGCTTCATCGATAATCACCTGCGCAAAGAGGTAATCTACATCTATACCTGGTCTGTCCGATGGCTGCACCATAACAACCTTACTTGTCACAAAGGCCGCACCACCTATCCCATCTATTTGCTTTTTATCGGGTGACCCCATAATCTTGAGCAAAACGCGATCTCTAGCCTCTACCTCAGCAGGTAAGTCTCTTAAGTCAAAAAATGGACCTTTAGATGTACCCCCTCTCATATATGTGCACTGTATAAAGTCCATAATTTCTTACTTTATCAAATAACCCTGAGGCAACTCAAGATTTAAAAAATAACTAAATAAGAGTAAGAGCACGACACCGCAAAAGGTCAATATTGATGTTCTTAGCCATTGAGTACCTGCCTTGTAAGTAAAAAAGAAAATAAAAAATAAAATAATGGCAGGTATAAACCCAATCAACATACTCAAGATATACAAACCAGAAATCCACAATACTGGTTCATACCAAGGTGCTTTGAAGGTGCCTTCTTCCGCAACCAGCTCTGCATCAAATATCTCTGGTTTGTCTTGCTGATTCTTTACAAACACATAAATTAAGACTATGAGGCAAGGCACCATTATGCCTAAAATCACTAGTGGAAATATTCCTCCCAGAAACGACTGCTGCCATGAATCAACTAAAGCAAAAATCGCAAATACTCCTACTACTAAAGCAAATATCAATTGTGGTTTTACATTGATCTGCTTGAGTAAGCCTGCATTAATCAATTCCTCATTCTCATCTACACTTCCTTTTCTGCTAAAGTAAACAGAGATCAGTGTCAATATAAAAATTATGATAGCACCAGGCCTGAGAAACATCTTCCAGCTATAAAACTGGACAGACATATTGAGATAACTCTCGGCTTGGGTGGCCAAGACAAATCCAATAAGGAAAGCTGGTCTGGACCAACCAAATCGCTTCATAAAAATTCCCAAGATGCCGAATATCAACAACACCCAGAGATCAGCCATATCCTTAGTCGCCTGAAAAGCAGCAAAGCTGATGACCATAATCATAAACGGCGCTAACAAAGAGAACTTAATCCGTGTCAACTGAGAAATAGGTCCAGCTAAAAACAGAGACAACCCAGCGCCAAGCACATTGGCTACCGCCAGTGACCAAATAATAGTATACGTCAGATCAATATTCTTTGTCACCATACTCGGTCCCGCCTCGATACCTATGAGGACCATCCCTCCTAAAAAGACGGCCATAGATCCAGAGCCAGGTATGCCAAACAACAAGGTCGGCATCAGTGCTCCACCTTCTTTGGCATTATTGGCGGATTCGGGTGCTATAACACCTCTGATATCTCCTTTGCCAAAACCAGATTTATCTTTACTGCTCTGCACGACGTGTCCGTATGCAATCCAATCAACAACACTACCCCCCATACCTGGAATGGCGCCTACCACGGTACCAATTCCAGAACATCTCAAGGCCAACCATTTATTTTTGATAACATCTTTGATGCCTTGTGTCCAGCCACCTTTACTGAGTTGTGCCCCTTCTGCAATGGCCGTATCTTTTCTAAACAATTCAGAAATTTCTGGGAAGGCAAAAATAGATAGGGCTATAATGACCAAAGGAATGCCATCATACAAATAGTCTATCCCAAATACCATCCGGTACTCTCCTGTAGCAGGTGCAGCACCTATAGAACCGACAATAAGACCTAAGCCACAAGCCACAACACCTTTGATGACACTCTTACCCGATAACGAGCCTACCATAGACAAGCCAAAAAGGGCCAGCATAAATAATTCAGCTGATCCAAAAAGCAAAATTAATGGACGGGCTATCTGAACGAAAAAAGTTAAAATTATAGCACCAAATAATCCGCCAAATAAAGAGGAAGTAAATGCTGCAGCGAGCGCACGTGAGGCTTCACCTTTCTTGGCCATCGCAAACCCATCTAGGACAGTTGCCTGACTAGAACTACTGCCTGGAATACCCATCAGCACCGAAGTAAAGGTCGCCGAAGTTGGAATGACCGCCACTAAGCCAACTAAGGTCGCTAACGCTGACACTTCGTCCATTCCATAAATAAAGGGTAGCAAAAGAGACAAACCTGCAATACCACCTAAGCCCGGAAATACGCCAATGACCAATCCCAGCAAAACTCCCATTATCAAAAACGGAAAATGTTCAGGTGAGAATAAAGTCTGGAAAGCTTGAAGAACTAAATCTAGCATCGTGAATTACTCGTTTGAAATATTTATACAAAGTCGTTTTAAGAACGTCAAATATTGAGTTCAAATTTAGACCTTAACCACCCCTTCATATATTCTTTTTCTTCTGTTCCTACCTTAGTCGCTAAATCAAATATCTTAGAAGCAGCAGCTCCAGTGACTTGTTCATACTGACCTAAGGCTTTTATTTTGGTAGATTTATACTTAGGGTCCAGTTTCATTTTTTCTATACCTTCTTGAAGAAGGGCGACAATTTCATCAGGTGTCTCATTAGGCGTCAGCAACAACTTCATACCACCAAATCCAGCTGACATAAATGCAAACCAGGTATCCCATTCTATACCATCAAGCTGATGTCCTTGCTTGGCATACACCTCACCAAAATGAGGTATGTCAGGAAAACTAGGATCACGGACTAATCGACCTTCTGCATCCAAGGCACCAAAACTAAATAGCGGTATGGCCTCTCCACGGTCTACTAGCGGCACGACATTTTTGAGATAAGCAGAGGATGTCTGATAATCTAACAACACCTCTCCTCTCTCGAAAGCCAATCTTCCAGCTCCCCGACCTCTAAATCCAAAAACCGTCTGTACATCCATACCCAACAGGTCGAAAGAAAAAACAGGTACTATATCCAATGAGGTTGGACCTTGACTCGCGTACTTGAGTGGTATGTCTTTCAACTTAGCTATGTCCTCTATACCGTTGACGCCGAGATCAGGAGAGCAATAGACCACGCCACCTGTGGGATATGCCATAACTGGCTTGTAGTCATTATATTCATAACGGACTCTAGGGTCATCTAGCAAATAAGGCATCTGCGTTGTCCCTGAAGTACCTAAGAGAACAAGTCCGTCTGGCTTAACGTTGTCTGCAAAATAATTAGCCCCTTTTATAGAGCCTCCACCTGGTATATTATTCACTAGGATTACAGGATTTCCTTTTATGTGTTTCGTAAAGTAAGGTGAATTATATCTAGCCCATGTATCGCCACCACCGCCTTCTTTAAAAGGAATAATCCATTGTATATTTTTTCCTGAAAAATAATCTTCGTTGACGACTATTTCGCCTTGTGCATTTTCTGTAGTTATCTCAGAGCTACCAGAACCAAATGTTTTGTAACCAAAATAAGCTACGAGGAAAACTAATGACAGGACAATACTTTGTATCAACTTACGATTCATATTTCTATTTTTTGGCTGCGGAAGTTCCTGCTATTTTTCCGAACACGGCTCCTGAAGTCAGACCAGATCCTCCAGGGTAACCATTATAAAAAACGCCGCCTACCAATTCTCCGCAAGCAAAGAGACCGTTTATGGGATGGCCTGTCATATCTAAAACAGCAGCCTCGTCATTGACCTTTAGACCACCGTAAGTAAAAGTAATGCCACAACGAACTGGATAGGCTCTGTAGGGCGGCGTATCAAAGGCTGTTGCCCAGTTAGTCTTATTTAATTCTAGTCCACTAGTTTTCTTTCCGTCTAAGATAGTGGGATCAAAGGCCTCTTCTGGGTTAAGGGCCTCATTATATGCCTTTATTGTCTTGAGTGTTTGTTCTTGGTCGACGTCATTCATTTGATCTACAAGTCCTTCTATTGTATCAGATTCTATATAGGTTGCATCCCAGAAGCGATACTCTTCATAAAGGAGATCAAAGACTTTACTATCAAAAATTTGCCAAGCGACTCCACCCGGTTGTTCTAGTATAGCCTTCCCAAACTGGGCATAGGTATAATTTCTAAAGTTAATGCCTTCATCGACAAATCTTAGCCCCTGTTGATTAATCATTATACCTAGAAAGTAACATATTTTTCTGTAGTTCTTTCGTTCTATGAAGGCAATTTCGAGATTCCCGTACTCTGGCATATCTCTATCCATAGGTGTAGCATGACATCCTTCGGGGTTCCCTTCGAATTCTGCTCCCTCTGACAAGGCCATCTCTATTCCTGCACCTAAGTTAAATCTTGTTCCTCTTACGACTGCCTTGGTCCAATTTTCCCCCATATACTTTTGTCGAAGCTGTTTGTTGGCTTCAAATCCTCCACAACCTAAGATGACTGCATCGGCTTCATATATTTTTTCGCCTGCCGCTGTTTCACATCGTACGCCAGTTACACTTCCGTCTTTCGTTATTAATTCGACAGCCTTGGTTTCATAGTGGATTTTTCCACCCAAAGAAAGCACCCTTTCTAATTCTGCTTCGACGAGGCCGACACCTTCGCCATCTGCAGCGAGGGTTAGCCCCCCCCAAAATATATACTTACCATCTTTTTCAAATGACTGTCTTGAGTAAATAGGGTCAAACTTAATCTGGTGTGTTGCTAGCCACTTAATTGTATCATTACTCTTACTGATCAAAATTTTCTGCTGGTCACTTAATGGTCGTCCATCGTTAAAACTCAGCAGATCGGATTTAAATTTTTCCTCAGTATAAGAACCAAACTCTGTGAGTGGCAAGCGTTCATCATGAGGATTATTTAACAATGGTAGTAGGTCATCATTCCCATTATACACAAAACGCATGGCACCTGCTGTGTACTTCGAATTTCCGCCTGCCTCAACTTTATTAGCGACTTCTAATACGATAACTTCTGACCCGTTTTCTAAGGCCGCGAGCGCTGCACATAAGGCAGCATTTCCTGATCCAACAACTATTACTCTCCTCAATC
>CALBWK010000227.1 GCA_937969415.1 uncultured Saprospiraceae bacterium
CATATCAGTAACGGCGGAGAATATCTTTCCGATCATAAAGAAGTTTCTCTACTCTGACCAAGAGATCTTTCTTCGAGAACTTGTATCCAATGCAGTCGATGCAACGACCAAGATCCAGACCCTAGCATCCAAAGGAGAGTACAAGGGTGAGTTGGGAGAGCTGACCATCGATATCATTCTAGACGAAAAGGCGAAGACCCTGACAATACGAGATAGAGGTATCGGAATGACAGAAGCTGAAGTCAAGAAGTACTTGAATGAGGTGGCTTTCTCCTCTGCTGATAGCTTCCTTAAGAAATATCAGGATGAAGCCAATATCATCGGCCACTTCGGTCTCGGTTTCTACTCTGCCTTTATGGTGGCTGATAAAGTCGAAGTCGATACCAAGTCTTACAAGAAATCTGGTAAAGCGGTGAAGTGGTCTTGTAAAGGCGATCCTAAGTTCCAACTGGGTGAGGGGAGCAGAGACTTTAGAGGGACGGATATCATCTTGCACATCTCTGAGGATAGCACGGAGTTCTTGCAGAAGGCGAGGATTCAGTCTCTGTTAGATAAGTACTCTAAGTTTTTGCCGTTCCCGATTAGATTTGGTACTAAGACAAGAACTGAATGGGAAGGCGAGGGCGAAGACAGAAAGTCTAAAGAAATTGTAGAAGACAACATCGTTAACAATACGGCACCACTCTGGAAGAAGAAGCCAAACAAACTTAAAGAAGACGATTACAAAGAATTCTATCAGGAGCTCTACCCGCATAGTCAGGAGCCACTCTTTTGGATACACTTGAATATAGATTTCCCTTTCAATCTGACAGGAGTGCTCTACTTCCCTAAGTTGAATAATTCTTTAGAGATACAAAAGAACAAGATTCAGCTCTACTCCAATCAAGTTTATGTGACGGATGATGTCAAGGAGATTGTGCCGGAGTTTCTCTTGTTGTTACACGGGGTTATAGATTCTCCAGATATTCCGCTTAATGTCTCTCGTTCTTATCTACAGAGCGATAGCAATGTGCGGAAGATCACGTCTTACATCACCAAGAAAGTCGCGGATAAATTAAAGTCACTTTACAAAAAGGATAAAGAGAACTTTGAGAGCAAGTGGGATGATGTAGGGACTTTTGTCAAGTACGGAATGCTGTCTGACGAAAAATTCTATGATAAGTCCAATGCCTTCTGCTTGGTCAAGAATACGGAGAATGAATTCAATTTATTTGATGACTACGTAGAGAAAGTAAAGGCGACACAAACGGATAAGAATGACCGAACAGTTATTCTCTACTCAAATGATGAAAAAGCGCAGCACTCGTATATAGAATCTGCAAAGGCCTATGGCTATGATGTGTTGATGATGAATAATGTGATCGACAATCACTTTATGCAGCATATGGAGCAGAAAAATGCGCAGAAGATCACTTTTGTGAGAGTGGATTCTGACACCGTCGATAAGTTGGTCCAAAAAGATGAGGAAGCTGCTTCTGTACTTTCTGAGAAGGAAGAAGAAAAGGTCAAAACTCTCTTCACCGATTCTCTAGGCGATCTGAAAGGTGGCACTATAGAGTTGCGACCTCTGTCTCCAGAAGATCATCCTGTTATGATTACCAAGCCAGAGTTTATGCGCCGTATGCAAGAGATGCAGATGATGCAAGGGATGAAGATGGGCGATATGCCAGAGATGCACAACATCGTTGTCAACTCTAATCATCCGCTCATTACGGATAAGCTTCTTAGTAAGATGTCAGGCGATAAAAAAGAGCGCTACGCCAAGTATCTCTACAACCTGGCTAGACTCAATCAAAATATGCTCAAGGGCGAAGAGATGAGTGAGTTTATCAAGACAAGCTTAGAGTTTATGAAGTAAGCATCGATAAGACTACAGGAATAAAATTGAATTAAGTCAGCAGTATTAACTGCTGACTTTTTTATTGGAGGAAAGTAGACGAATTATTGGAAGGTCGAATCAAAGAAGACTAGTTTGGTATTAATTTTTATCATTTAGATCAACGACTATGAAGTATGCTTTTATTTTCGCCTTTTTGTATGTCATTCAGATCAATGCACAGATCTTTAATTGTCCGACTCGTCTAGATGAGACCAGTGTAATAAGTAATGACTTTCGTCAAGCCTCGATGTTTGCCCTAGGAGTAAATTTTGATGGTGCTAATCCAGACCCCTATTACAATGGAGATGGTTCAACTCCTTTGTTTGATTTAGGATTTACCAAAGGTGTATGGGCTACAGGAATTGGTGCTGATGGAATACCAAAAATTTTAGCAAGTTTATATGGAATTGCTTCTGATTTTGGTAGTGGGCCTATTTTTAATAACCCCGAAGACCCGCAAGGACTTTGCGAGTATTATAGAAGGGTGTGGACAATTAAGGCTTCAGAGATAAGTAGGTTTAAGCAAAAAATTGCCTCAGGAAATATCTCTGCAGCAGATGTTTCCAAGGATATTTTAGAGTGGCCAGCTATCGGCAATCCACATATTGGAGAGTTTGCACCTGACTATGAGATGGCACCCTTTTTTGACAATGATGGAGATGGACTTTATAATCCGTTAGAAGGTGATCATCCACTTTCTCTGCAGGAGAGTCCCACTTTTGTTCCTAGTCAGTTCCGATTCTATGTTTTCAATGATAATGCCTTGCATAGTCAGAGTAATGGATTTCCAATCTTGATGGAGTTTCATATAGTTGATTATGTAGTTGATTGTGCAGAATCTATCACGAGCGAAAGTGAACAAGCCATATTTACAAGAATGAAATATATCTACAAGGGAGAAGAGGATCTTACTGATTTTAATATCGCCATTTGGGAAGATGGGGATCTTGGTTGTTATGAAGATGATCGCTTAGGTTGTTATCCAGATTTGAATGCCAGTTATGTTTATAATCAAGATGATACAGATAGGCTAGGTTGTGGTTCTGCCCAGTCTATGCCGTCAAATTTGGGTGCAATTAGGAATTTAGTTTTTCTAAATCAGAAACTGGAAAGTTTTACGTTTTATATAGGTTTCACAGGGTTAGGTGTACCTGCCTCAGGATTTCAGACTCCGGTAAATTACTTCAACTTACTAAATGGAAAATGGATTACAGGTGAAGATGTTACGGTTGGAGGTACAGGCTATAATCCTAGTAGTTCTGATGTGACTAATTATGTATTTCCAGATTTGCCTAATCAGACTGATGGGTGGTCTATGGCATCGACAATGTTTCCAGGCCATAATGCAAGATCTGTTTCAGTATTCGATAAGGCACCCTTGATTCAGACTGGGTTTTCAGAGACAGTTGATTTTGTTGATTACCTTATTGTTGATCGAGATAAGATAGGGTTGGCAGTGTTTGAAGATTATGTAGAAAAGATTAATAGTGTCAAGCAAGATTTTGAATCAATGAAGGACGGCTCCTTCGCTTGCGGCTTCTTATCTAGTGTAGAGTCCGATGCCCCTGAACAAGATTTTTTAAAGTTAATTCCTAATCCTGCTGCTGAATTTTTGGATATCACCTTGAGTGAAGCACTTGATGGTACTATGTCTATCCATACTATGCAAGGCACACTGGTAGAATCTATTGAACTCAAAGAGGCCAGCAATATAAGGTTAGATCTTTCTGCATACGCATCGGCTAATTATTTAGTGACGGTGATAAGTGAGATTGGAGTATTTAGTCAGCGATTTACAAAGTGTAAACATTGAATATAGTTTTGATAACTATAAATGTAATTTTTGAGAAATACTGTAAAAGAAACTAAGATGAGAAACCAATTTATTTATATTCTGATTCTTATAGGTGTACCGCTTCTCAGTTTGTCTGCTCAAGTGCGATGTGATTCTCGATTGGATAGTTTAAGTATGATCTCAAATGATTACAGGCAAGTTTCTACATCCAATCTGAGTTCATTTCATACGGGTCATTATGGACAAGAAGACTTTTATCTTGATGGGGATGGGGTAACGGGTTTGTTTCAGTTAGGATTTAACAAAGGTATATGGGCTGGGGGATATGATTTAAACGGGAACCTTAAGTTAGCTTCTAGTCTCTATGATACTGGAGGATGTGATTTTACAACAGGTCCGATTTGGTTGGATTATCAAGGGACTACAGACCTGACGGAGTTTTTTAAAAGGGCATGGGTTGTGACTAATACCGAGGTTCAACTGATGCTTGATATTTTTGATAATGGAAGTCTCAGTGTTTCAGATGTGCCACGGGATATTTTGGAATGGCCTGCTATCGGTAACCCACATTTAGACTTTGCTATTGAAGAGGAGTTGGCACCTTTTTTTGATGAAAATCAAGACGGGATTTATAATCCTATAGATGGGGACTATCCTATCGCCTTGGTAGAGAACTCTCGCTTAGTGCCTGAGCAGTTTCGTTTTTATGTTATAAATGATGCTACTGAGCATTTAGAGTCTGGTGGGACGCCTTTAGAAATGGAGTTCCATATCTTAGATTACGTCTTGAGTTGTAATCAAGAAAGCGAAAGCGAAAAGGCTGTTTTTACACGATTAAAATACATCAATAGAAGTCAAAGCGTGATACAAGATTTTAGAATTGGTCTTTGGGAGGACACAGATTTGGGTTGTCTAGAAACTGATTATATCGGTTCTGTTCCTGATCTAAATGCTTCCTATATCTATAATGGTGATGGTATGGACCAATTGTTATGTCAAATAGACGTGTTGGTAGTGCCAAGAGAATATGGAGTCGTGAGGAGCAATGTTTTCTTAACACGAAATCTCGAAAGCTTTAATTATTACTTTTATGAAGCTCAAGGTATTCCTCCAGTGCCTCAAGCTGATCCTCAGCTACCTTTACATTTCTACAATTATCTGGATGGTCGATGGATAACAGGAGAGAGAATGACAAGAGGTGGTACGGGTAGTAATGAAGGTAGCACGGATTTTACTGATTATGTTTTTACGGATTTGCCTAATGAGAATGGAGGTTGGTCGATGCAAGAACTCATAAACACCAGTTATGTAGATTATAAAACGATTTCTGTTTTTGAGAAAGAGGACCTAGTTGTAGGACAAATAGGAAAGGTTGATTTTGCCGACCATGTACTTATAAGTAGTGAGCTAACTGGCTTAGATATATTTCAGATTTATGAAGGTAGTATAGCTACATTACAAGAGGAGTTTAATTCTATGCTAGCAGGTAATCTAGGCTGTAATCAGATTGAAAAGTTAGTAGAGAGCGAAGTGGAGTTAAGGCTCTCTCCAAATCCAGCTCAAACCAATTTAGAAATTAATTTTCCATCTGTAATTGAAGAGGGCACTTTACGAGTAGTCTCTGGGCAAGGGAATCTTATTCGGACTTATTCTTTATCGAATGATTCCAGTTACAACTTATCAATCGCAGGACTACAGCCAGGTGTTTATCTAGTTATGGTGGATTCTCCTGAACACGTAGTCATTTCGGCTAGGTTTGTCAAGGGGTAATGCTATATGAGATATCTAAAGAAACTTTAGAGGGTATACCTTTTCAATAAATGAAGTAACTCTTAGTTACTTTTACCCCCAATGAAGTTCCTTATTCCTCTATCTGCCTTATCTTTCCTCACCATCCTCTCCTCTTGCTTTACCCTTAAGGAGGGTGACATCTTGTTCCAAGACATCGACTGCGGTCCTTATTGCGAAAGCATAGAGACCGTGACCAAAGGATACAAAGGCGCCGATCTCTCCCACGTAGGCCTAGTACTCCAAGGCGAAGGAGGAAAGCTGCAAGTCATAGAAGCCAATACCAATGGTGTGCAATTTGTCTCTATAGATACTTTTCTGTTGCGGTCGTCTGATGCAGAGGGTAAGCCTAAGGTGCTCGTCGGTAGACTGAAAAGAAAGCACCGCGCGCTCATCCAAGACGCCAAGGACTCTGCACAGGCTTTGCTCGGATCTGCTTACGATCCTATATATGACATCACCGACGATAGCTATTATTGTTCGGAGTTGCTCTACGAGTCTTTTAAGAAGGCTAATGGAGGGGAGCCAATTTTTGACTTGTATCCGATGACGTTTATTGATCCTGAGATGGGGGAGCTATTTCCTATTTGGGTAGAGTATTTCGAGTCACTCGATCATCCCATCCCGCAAGGAGAGCTTGGGCTCAATCCTGGCGGTATGTCAACCTCTCCAGTACTGCGGATAATACATCGTTATGGACGTCCTAGCGGGATGTAGTTGCGTTAGGATAATAAAACAAGTATTTACTTAACATTTTTTGCGACGAGATGACAAAGCATTATTAGAACTTAATAAGCCAGTTGATGTCCGTAGCGACAACTGAGTGTCTCACTTTTATGGGTATCTTGAGGGCAAATCATTATTAATAAGTTATACGGCCACACCAATGAGACGATATGCAACTTTATTTTTCTTCAGTTTTATAGCAACTAGTTGTTTTACGCAAAGCGAATGTGAATCGACTTGGTTGGACACAACAAGTGTACTTAAGAATAACTATAGGCAAAGCTCTACAGATAACTTGGCTAGATTAATTTTTAATGATACCTGGTCTGATCCTGTATTTAATGGAGACGGGACGAGCACTCTATTTGATCTTGGAATTGCTAGAGGATTTTGGGTGACCGGTATGGACCCTAGTGGGACAGTCAAGGTAGCGGCGAGTAGCTATAATGATTCTGATTATGCATTGGGTCCTATTTGGGCCGATACCGTAGATGAGTCCATCGTCTGTAATTTTTTTAGACGCGTATGGACAGTGAGCGGTGATGAGATCAGACAAGTTCAGGCAGACTTTTTGAATGGTACTCTGGAGGTAGATAATATCCCTAAAGATATTTTGGAATGGCCCGCCAAAGGCAATCCACATATAGAGGAGCTAGCGATTGAGGAAGACTTAGCGCCTTTTTTTGACTATAAAAGAAATGGCATCTATGACCCACTTGATGGTGATCTACCCTTGCCAGTAGTTAATACTAGTGATTTTATTCCGCATCAATTAAGATTTTATGTCATCAATGATAGGGGAGCGCATACATTGAGTAGAGGCATACCGCTCGATCTAGAATTGCAAGTCACAGAGTTTGTCACCAATCCAACAGAACCCTCTGAAGTGGCCACCACAGTTTTTTCTAGAGTGAAATATGTCAACAAAGGCTCAGAAGATTTAATCGATTTTAGAATTGGGATTTGGGATGACACAGACCTTGGATGTTTTACAAATGATTTTATCGGAACGATTCCTTCTTCCTCTAGCAGTTATATTTACAATAGGTCGGGAGTAGATGATGATAACGGATGCACAGAAAGCATCTCAGATAGTATCGATGTTGTGCGGAGCCTTGTATTTCTTAATTGTTGTATGCGGACATCTATGTATTACTTTAACTGTGGCGTCGTGGATCCGTCACCCAGTCAATGTGATCCACAGACTGCAATGGATTATCATAGATACCTCAATGGACAGTGGAGAGATGGGACTCCCTTGACCTTTGGTGGTGATGGGCTTAATCCCGGAAGTACAGATACGACGGCCTTTGCTTTTACAAGCTTACCGAATGATCCTCTGGGCTGGTCTATGCAAAACGTCTTTGGATTGACGGATGTCAGAACGGTTTCTTCTACGGGCTTGGATACACTGGCTGCGGGTGAGTCTGGTATGTTGGAATTCGCCGATCATTTATTGATAAGTGATTTGGATATCGGCTTAGATATTTTTAATAATTACCACGACATAATCAGGGATCTCAATTTTGACTATACCTTTGAGATACTGGGTCTTCTCACGAGTACAGAGGAGGTTAATTCTCAGGATAGGCCTCTGTTTGGTATCCGACCCAATCCCGCAAATGCTTATCTCGATGTCACATTTAATCAACCGCTAGAGGGTGAGCTGATAGTGCACACGATAGAAGGCCTCTTTGTCGAGGCCATCCCAGTAGCAAGCCAGCCAACCCTGCGACTAGGACTAGGTGACTACGCTAGAGGGACTTATGTGATGACCCTCGTCTCTGAATCGAGTCTCTACACGCAAAAGTTTCTCAAGCTGAAATAGGCTGATTTTTGAAGAAATCAATGCGAGAAACTATTATTCTGCCCTATTGAGTGGTCTTAACGAGCACTTTATGTGACTAACCCTCTTTGCTGCGTCCAAATGGTATTAGATAATACAGTAAAACACAAAAAACATGTTTGGAAGTCTTAAGCAATTAGCAATGAGAAAATTAATGGAGAAGATGGCATCTAATGCACTAGGTGGGGCAGAGACCTCAGCAGCAGCAGAGGAAGGCGCAGGTGCTCTCATAGAATCTATAAAAGCGAAGTTGGCTGGAGGAAACGTTGGCGAAGTACAGGAAATGTTCAAAGGGGAAAACCTAGAGAATAATGGTCTTTTCGGAGAAGCTAAAGGCAAATTGGCAGAAATATTACAAGCGAAGGGGATGTCTGCTGATGATGCGCAAGCTGAGGCAGAAAGAACAGCTCCAGACTTAGTTGCTGGATTGAAAGAAAAGTTTGAGTCCAATGCTGAGGCAGACAAAGAATTTGATCTAAGTAGTTTGGCTGGAATGAATCCTGCTGAATTACTAGGCAAAGCGCAAGAATTGCTTGGAGGTAATGCAGGTAGTATCTTAAATCAAGCAAAGAAATTATTCTAAGCTAGATTTTTGGAGTAAAAGATAATGAGACTGAAAAGGGGCTTGCTGGCAACAGTAAGCCCTTTTTTTGTTGCTAATAATGTTAATAGACTAGGATTGTATATCAAGTATCGCCAAGCTGTAGCGAGTATCTGGAGTAAAGGTCTTTATTTTTTCATCAGACACATCTAATAGTTTGGCTTTTATGTATTGCGCTGCTGTCTCTTGTAGATCATCACTACTAAAGAATGGCTTATACTTAAATACAAGACCTACTTTCCTGATGAAGAGTTCTGGGTCAATGGTCCACAGTTGGTCCCAGTACATTCTGGAGTAAGCCACAGTCGGTTTGTCTTTTATCTTATCGAGGATGGAGTTGTAAGATTTTTCTTTATGCCAATAGAGAAATTTCATCTGAATGTATTCATAATAGGCACCATAATTAGAACTAAGAACTAATTTTTCTGAGTATTTTTTCAGAGCGGCTTTTTCATCTTTCGTCAGTTTTAATTCGTAAAGCTGTAGATAGTCCCGGTATAGTGGAATAGAATTTAGTTTGAGCATAATAATTTTAAAGAGCTTTCTTTCGTCTTTTTGAATTACTGCTACTTTGGTAAGAAATTCAAAGTACATTCCCTGATACTTTGGCGTATTTTGGCCAATGCTTCTTTCGCATTCGGTCGTAACTCTGTCGTAGCATTTTGCGTCCATCAGGGCAGATAGCAAAGTTGCGTTGTATTTGTTTTGGTAGGAAACCAGTTTAAAGGAGTCGGCTAGGTCACTGAAGACTCCTAGATTTTGACTTAACGTTATGTAACTAATTGGAATCTTTTCTTCTGTCATGTATTTCATAATGGGCCCTATCCTCGTTTTGAGGATTTTTATAAGTTGAGTAGGGCTGAGCAGTTGTCCATAAGTGCTGAGTACTGGATGGAGTAGATCTGTCTGATTAAGGTCTGCAGGGGCTGCTTGTGCCAATAGTTGACATAATGACCAGATGTGGTCGGGGTTGGAAGGGATTGAGGGGAGTGTGTTTTTAAGGCAGTTTTTGACAAAGGTCGCTGTTCTAGTAGTTGCACGTTTCGGCAAGTACTTGAGGGTGTGGCTGATCTCTAGAAGTGTATGGCATAGGGGGGTTGCTCTTGGATCATTTGGCTGGTTAAATATTGTTGTGAGTGCTTGTTCGTAATCTTTTTTGAAGAGTTTGAGCATTTGTGGGAGTTCCCCTGCGGCAGCATATTTTTTTCTGCCTATGATAGTTTTGTAAGCGGACTGGTATTGCCTTTGGAGTATCTTTGTGTCCATTTTTGATACGGCGTCTATCAAGTCTTTTTCAAAAGCCAGCCTTAAGATTTTGTCTTCATTTAATTTGTCTCTGATCCAATCTAGTATCTTGTCATCATCACCGACTGAGGACATCAGCTTGTCAGCTTTGGTTTTTTTGTTAGAGACTATCTTTCTTGCTAGGGTACTGTTGCTTGTGTGGCCTTCTGTGAGGTAGATAAGGAAGGCTATTTTGTGAATGCATATTTTTTTCCTTGATTTACAGTCGCAGCTGAATTCCTTTATTTTCCTAGTTTTTGGGGTAACGGCGAGTCGTAAATCCCAAGAGTCCGCACCCTCATCTATAAAGGCTACAAATACACCTTTTTCTAATTCTTCAAATTCACGGATGTGCTTTAAGGATGCTTTTGCTGATTTTTTGTCAGCACTATTTATTAGTTTGAGTAGGTTAGGTATCGTCAATATCTAACATTTTTCAGTTGGTAAAGACATATATTTTTATTCAAAATGAATGGCATAGAAGATATCTATTTCCATATTAGATTATGTAACTATTTATCTTTGTTGTGAAAGCTTTATTTGTATTGAGAAATAGATTTATCTGTATTACCGCTCTCGTACAGTTCCAGAGAAAACGCTAATTCTCGAATCTATCGGATTACCAGAAGCTCTCCTGAATGTGACCACCTGACCGACGTGCCATAGCGCATCTGCTATAGGGCCATTGAGTTGATGCCAGAAAGGATAGTTGCTTGACTTATCTCCACGCTGAAAGACAATCTCATATGCCTCTAAGTCCTCTTGACTACTGGTCAGTAATACTTCTGAGGTGTGCTTCAAATTATTGAGAGTCTCTGCTCGCATCTCTTCCCAACTCAGATCTCTTTTTTTTGAAGGTCTCACATTAGGTCGCTTATCTATACTATTGACAATAGTCTGAGAGAGACCGTGGATATGCTCAAGGGTCGCCAGACTAGTTCTTATAGTCGTATCTATTTGGTAGGCTAAGTCCGTTTCTGAAAGGCCTTCAGTTGCCCAATAATATCTAAAACCTAAACCATCTATGAGTCTAGCGCATACTGCCCCGGCAGTATATGCCTCTGGATATTCGGGTATAGAAGCATAGGGAAGTGTCGGTGTCATAGGTTTGTCGATTTGGTTATCATTGGTGTTGTGGGTCTGTGCTGAGGTATGACAACTGGTCAGGAGCAAACAGAGTCCTATAAAAGAGAGTAGAAGTTTCATATGGTATTATATAAAGATGTTGTGTACTAGTTACCACTGCAAGGTAAAAAGTCTTCACCACTATTAAGTTATTAAGTCTATAGGTATAGATATATAGCATCAGTAATGCGACATAAGTTGTAGATAAGAGGTTATGTCCTCAGCTATCCACCAAGCTTTTGGCCCTAGAGGATTGAGATTTGTGTACTTGTACTGAAGATGTTAAGGCATACACGTTGCACATTTCGTATCTACGAAGCTCTTAGAATTTTGTATTACGAGTTGTTAGTGGTATATCGTAATCTACGACTAGATGTCTAAGTCTATTTATTGCACCAAGCTTTTGACCCTAGAAGATTCAGCGATCTATATCCAAATAGATGTTTGCACAGATCAGCTCTCAGAAGCGAAGTGTACTTGTATTGATGATATTTTTGGAATACACAGTTCATATATCGCATTGGCAAAACTCTTTGAGATTTGTTGTCTAGGGTTGATGTGTATTGCCGCTCTTGGCTTAGGTGTCTAAGCCTAAGTAATGCACCAAGCTTTTGGCTCTAGAAGAGTCAAACCTATAGCCATATAGATGTTTGTGTCAATAAGCTTCAGAGAAGCGATATGTGTCTAGCGAAGCGATATGTATCTAGCGAAGCGACATATGATTTTGATAACGGTATTTTTACACTCTATTTTTTCTGGAACAACCAACTGTGTTCAGCATCAATTGATTTCAATCTGAGTAAATAGCTACCAGAAATCAAGTCTCCTATAACAATAACCTGACCACTGACATACACACCTTTGGTGATAAGCTGCCCCATCAAGTTTCTAATTTCATATTGATAGTTAAGATCAGACGTGAGGCCTGCTATCGAAATATGATTTACAGCTGGATTAGGATAGATGCTCGCTGTAGCTGTCAAGCCCTCTTCGGTAGTGGAAGTAAGTGCACAAGCCATCGGCATACTTATGCGCCATTGAGCAGAGTCAGAGTTAGCAGAGTCTATTGTGATGGCCATTCCTTCAGTGATGGGCTCAGCAAAAGTTTGCGCTGACCATATACCAGCTGCCATAGCTTCTTTTTCATAAGCTTGACCCATTGCGCCCCATTGGACAAAGTCCTTGATTAATTTTTTGCCGTGTATAGACTCTAGGTGTAAAGCGATAGACCCGTTTTGATTGTCTAACTCAAAGGGTAGGGGAAAGATCAAGTATTCAGTTGGTTGGCAAATTAAATTGTCTCCACACAGGTCTCTTATCTCATTGACCTTAATTGTTTGTCCTTGATGACTGAGCCAGAATTCTGAAACCTCTATAGCCTCTGTACCTCTATTAGTTAACGTAATTGTATTGGTGGCACTAACCTGATATAACTCTATATCGTCGAGTAGAGATGGACAAAGGTTATTAGTTATACTGATACCATCAGATAGTGAGAAGCAACCATCAAGAGCACTAAGCGGTAAGTTGTCGCCTAAGCCAGAAATAGGTCCGTCGTAACTGAGGTGATATAGCGTGTATGTTCCTGGCAGGGCCATATCAAAATCTATATTTGTAAACGAACCGAATGGAGCTTCTGTAATGATGCCGTTATCATCGACGACCAACCATTGATTGTTGGCACCAGTGTTGTCATTGACAGTGACTGCTCCATCAGGGATTATATCAGGCGTTCCATCTTGCACACAAAAAGTAAATGGTCCTCCACTAAGTGTGCCGCCAGTATTTTGTAATCTAAATATGGAGATAAAAGTATCTGACCTATCAGAGCAACCTTGTAGCTCGGTAAGATTGGCTCCTATCTGTAAATCGGGCAGACCACCTATCGAGCTGACATTCCATAGCACACAGTTGCCGACCGCAAATCCGTCGAAATCCACATTATAAGGTGAGTCGGGCAATGCGAGTACCTCTGTGCCAGAAGTGTTGGTGATAACCCATTGATGTGCATCACCAATATTGCCTGTAAGTGTAATGGATCCCGCTGGAATAAAATCTGGCTCTCCATCTCCTACGCAAAACTGAATAAATCCGACACCATTGTCTAGATCGCCGCCATCAACTTCGTTTCGTGTAATAGTGATAGCATTAGAGAGATCGTGGCAACCTTCTATAGCATCGAGGCGCTCATTAATATTTAATCCCGAAAGGACGCCAATATAACTGAGGTTATAAACTAAACACTGCCCATTACCAGCAGAATCAAAATCTATGGCGTTGATATTTTCATTAAGCCCTAAGATAGTTTGACCCTGAGCATCTGTGACAACCCATATGTTATTGCCAGAGTTGTCCGTTAGCGTTAAGTCTTCTAATAAAATTCTATCTTCTGTTCCATCTCCAACACAGAATATTTGCGGGCTATTGGCGGAGAGGTTGCCGCCTTGAGGATTTGATCTGCTTAATGCAATAGGAGTCGACAAAGCAAATTTCCCCATCAATTGAGTAAATATATTTTGTCCTAAATCCAATCCAGTCAAGCCAGTATCATAGGTCAAGTGATATACCAAGTATTCTCCTTCAGTTAAGGTTTCTGTGTCATAGCTTGCTGGATTGTCAAATCGATCAACTAAGTTGCCATTGAGATCAGTAATCAACCAAGTATTGTTCTCTCCATCTGCTCCTTGCATCATCAATCCAGTTAATCTATCAGGTTGGCCATCAGCAGTACAGAAGCTATATGGTCCGCCTGTTACAGTCCCAGAAACTAGAGGTGTGCAATCAATTTTTATAATCTCTAAGGCATTGGATAAAGAATAACATCCATCAATGTTGATTATGTTTTCTCCAGATTCGATGCCTGTTATAGGTCCATCATAGCTGAGATGGAAAAGTTGACAAGTCCCTGCAGTTAGAGGTTCTAGGTTGATGTCTTCGTAGTTCTGAGCAATTGGCGTGAGTATAGTTCCTGCAGCATCGGCAAGCAACCATCTACTGTTGGCACCACTATTATTTTCTAAAGTAATGGCACCTGTAGTGATGAAATCTTGTAGACCATCTCCAGTGCAAAACTCAAATGGACCGCCAGAAATGATACCGCCGTTATTTTCAACTTTAGTAATAGAAATAAAATTAGACCGTGCTGAACAAGGAATAAGCGTGGTGAAGTCTCCGCCAGGCATTAAGTCTGTCAGTACCTCATCGTGTGTCAAATTCCATAGGGTGCAATTTCCTCGACCGCTATTATCAAAGTCAAGTTCGTTCAACGCATCACTGACTGCAATAATATTGACTCCCAAAACATCTGTGAGTACCCAAGTGTTGTACTTTCCATTTCCAGTTGACAACATAACGTCTGACGCTTCTAGTATGTCCGGAGTACCATCTCCTGTGCAGAAAGTAAAAGGACCTCCAGCAAGCACGCCAGGTTCCAGTCTGTTCTTATGGACAATAACCGAATTGGATAAGTCAAAACAAGCCGGTATTTCTTCGTTGCCTACCAAGTTTGAAAGGCCTACTAAGTCAGAAAGCATATTGCCGACTTCAAGATTTTTTATCCATCCGTCATAACTTAGATTCCAAATCAAACAGTATCCTGGAGGTGATGACTCGAAGTCGAATTCATAGATGTCAAAGGGTAAGCCTAAAATTTCTTTGCCCTCAGAATCTGTAATGATCCATTGTGTGTTGGCGCCTTCTTGGTCTGTGAGTATCAGACCGTTAGCAGGAATAAAATCTCCGCCGATATCGTCATTGCAAAACTCAAAAGGGCCACCCATAAGACTACCACCATCTGGTTCGTTAATAAATATCGTTACACTACTTTGTGAGATGGATAAACATAGGTCATCCGGTAGTTGATCAAATTGACTACCGATCATAGGTAGGCCATCGCCTAAGTCCACGTACCCATAGGCGTTATAGGTGCCTGCTGGTAATTGCGTCAAGTCAGCGATGCCATCTCCAGATATAATGTCAACGATCGTTTGATTTTCGTCCACAATAAAATAGAAATATTGAGCACCCGGTATGTTGCTTGTTGTTGTCAGTTGTAATTGGGTCGTCCATACACAGCCGTAGTAGGCTGTACCACCACCCAAAACCGAAATATCGCCAGCTGTATCTAAGGGCGCACATTCGCCTATGCAGTTAGCAGTGACTTTGATGTCTTCTAGATCCCAGATTGTCCCAAGGCCGCCGATGATGCCTGCAGCACAGTAAGCCATCAGTTCAAAATTGAATACCGTTTCTGTTGTTACTTCAAATTCGGGATCCCCTCTAAAGTCAAATACCTCCTGTCGCCAATCTCTAGTAGTCGCAATATCCCTTACGTCTCTGATAAGTTGACCATTTTTGAAAATTCTAAGTCCGTATTGTGTAGGATAATTATTGATGCCAGATTGGCCATTTATCCAGCTAAACATCTCCGGAGCTTTCTGATAGAATTCCAGTGCTTCCAGTTGTAAAGGATCAGAGCTTAGGGGAGATACTATGACATCAAATCTAAATGCCGCTGAGGTACTAGGGGTATAAGTACAAAACGGATCGAAACCGATACACATTGCTGGTGTACCATTGAGCCCTTCTGTGCAAGAGTGTAAGTTGAGATGTGGCCTATTTCTGTAGCCACCCTCTGGAGCAGAAAGAGTCACTCTGCCATTGGTGCCGGTTGTCGCTGCGATTTCAGAGTAGTCTGCATTGGTGCCATCTACTTTGTCCGAGGTACACTGGTCAAAGTCGATGACTAAGGTTGCAGGTCGTCCATTATCAGCTTTTATAGCTGAACTTAAGGCTAAAGAGAAGAGTAAAATGAGGACAGACCTTAGATTTAACATGTTTTCACAATTTGTGTTTGTTAGATGTCTTTGGGAATGAGAGATCTCACAACATATTGGGGTATGTCGTTGTAAACGAACGTTAAAGATATTAATGAAATGTTTAATATGTGTATAAATGGAGCTAAAAGTGCTTGGTAAACGCTATTCTTTGCCACAGTATAATCTAGGGAACAGGGGTTTTAATGAGAGATCCGCCTTAAAATGCCCTATCAGATGCATTCAGCACCCCATTTATGATGGGCAATAAGTATTTTTGGACAAAATTCAGATATATGGCATTTGATATTGATATTATCCGCAAGCACTATGAGGGGCTTGGTGAAAAAATTTCTAACCTCAGGAAGGTTTTAGATAGACCGCTTACACTAGCGGAAAAGACCTTGTATGCACATTTACACAAAGATTCTCCCCTTAAAAAATATAGTAGAGGAGAGGACTATGTCTTTTTTGCGCCAGATAGAGTAGCGATGCAAGATGCGACAGCCCAAATGGCTCTGCTGCAGTTTATGATGGCCGGAAAAAGTAAAGTTGCTGTTCCCTCTACGGTACACTGTGATCACTTGATTCAAGCGAAAGTAGGTGCTGACGATGATTTAAAAATTGCCAATGATGTCAATTCGGAAGTCTATAGTTTTCTAGAGTCTGTATCTGATAAGTATGGTGTTGGATTTTGGAAGCCAGGAGCTGGGATTATCCACCAAGTTGTTTTGGAGAATTACGCTTTCCCAGGTGGTATGATGATAGGTACAGATTCACATACACCTAATGCAGGTGGATTGGGTATGATTGCCATCGGTGTAGGCGGAGCAGATGCTGTGGATGTGATGGCTGATATGGGTTGGGAGCTGAAAATGCCAAAACTTATAGGTGTTAAATTATCGGGTAAGTTGTCAGGATGGTCGACACCTAAGGACGTTATCCTCAAGGTTGCAGGTATCCTTACTGCTAAAGGTGGTACAGGTGCTATCGTAGAGTACTTTGGTGAAGGTGCGACAAGCTTGTCGTGTACTGGAAAAGGAACGATAGGAAATATGGGTGCCGAAATAGGCGCAACGACTTCTACCTTCGGTTATGATGAAAGTATGTCTAGATATCTCAAGGCAACTGACAGAGCGGACGTAGCAGAGATGGCAGATAAAGTAAAAGAGCATCTTACAGGTGATCCAGAGTGTTATGCTAATCCTGAAAAGTATTTTGATCAAGTCATAGAGATAGACTTATCTGCATTGGAGCCTTTATTGAATGGTCCTTTTACACCAGATCTGGCAACGCCAGTTTCTGAAATGGCTAAGGCAGCTGAGAAAAATGGTTGGCCTACAGAATTAGAGTATTGCCTTATAGGTTCTTGTACCAACTCTTCTTATGAAGATATATCAAGAGCAGCATCTATAGCTCGACAAGCTGTTGAGAAAGGGATAAAAGCCAAATCTCAATTAACTGTAACTCCTGGATCTGAGCAAGTTAGATTTACAATAGAAAGAGATGGATTAATTTCTGATCTAGAAGGCATGGGTGCAATGGTATTTGCTAATGCTTGTGGGCCTTGTATCGGACAGTGGGCCAGATTCAAGGATCCAGCGAAAGCACCTAAGAATAGTATCGTACACTCATTCAATAGAAACTTTTCTAAGAGAGCAGATGGCTCACCGAATACACATGCCTTTGTTGCCTCGCCAGAATTAGTAACGGCAATAGCACTTAGTGGAAAGCTAGGATTTAATCCATTGACAGATACCTTGACCAATGATAAGGGAGAGGAAATCAAATTGGATCCACCTACAGGTTATGAATTGCCACCAAATGGTTTTGCAGTAGAAGATGCAGGATACAATGCACCAGCAGAAGATGGCAGTGGGGTGAACGTTGCTATCGATCCTAAGTCTGATAGAATCCAAGCGCTTACACCATTTAAGGTGATTAGCCCTAGCCACTTACACGAAAACAGATTGCTGATCAAAGCAAAAGGTAAGTGTACGACGGATCATATTTCTATGGCCGGACCTTGGTTGAAATATAGAGGACACTTAGAGAATATATCTAATAATTGCTTTATAGGTGCTATTAATTACTTCAATGAAGAGGCTAATAATGTAGCCAACTATGTAGACAGTGTTGAGAAGGCTGAGTATCTCAATGTGCCAGATTCTGCTAGAAAATATAGAGATGCAGGTATCGGGACGGTAGTCTTTGGAGAGGAGAATTATGGCGAGGGTTCTTCTAGAGAACATGCAGCAATGGAGCCTAGGTTCCTAGGTGTCAATGCAGTAATCGTAAAATCATTTGCTCGTATACACGAGACAAACCTCAAGAAGCAAGGTATGTTGGCTTTGACTTTTGATAATGTCGCTGACTACGAGAAGATTAGACAAGATGATAAGGTCTCTATCTTTGGCTATCAAGATATGAAGCCAGGAGAACCTTTGATGATACATTTGTTGCACTCTGATGGTAGTGATGATTTCTTCTTAGTCAATCACACTTACAATCAAGCTCAGATCGAGTGGGTTAGAGCAGGATCAGCGTTGAATAAGATAAGACAAGATATGGGAGTGGCTTAAGTTCATTCTTTGCTATCAAATTATAAAAGCCATACCTCTTAACAGGTATGGCTTTTTTGCATTTAAGTATAGCGCACAGCTTCTTATCTAATACTGTAAGAGGCCCAGTTTTTTTATATTTTTTTGGCGAGGCACAATATTTGGTTATATTAGTTTCTGAATTCCTAGTTTTGCAAAATATTGTTATGCCTAACCCTCGATATACTGATTTTTGTTCTGAAGAGTTGTGGGAATTAGCTAGAAATAAAGATAGCCGTGCATTCAAACATCTTTTTGAGAAAGAATTTCCCAAGATGTTGGCCTTTGGTCTCGTAGTATCTAAGAACAAGTATGATGTCAAAGATGCTATTCAGGATGTCTTCTTTGATTTATGGGAGAAAAAAGATGTGCGGTCGGACATTAGAAGCATAAGTAAATATCTTTTACAAGCGGTCCGCTTTCGACTTATAAAATCTCATACTAAGAATAACATAATTCCTATCGACTCTGTCAAGGAAGAACTTAAGCAACCACCTGTTCAGGCAAGTTCTAGCCTTAATCAATATGTTAATCATATACTCAAGAGTCTACCTAAGAATCATCAAGAGATTCTGCATTTGAAGTATCAAGAAGGCCTTACCAATGCTCAAATAGCTGAAGTGCTCGGCGTGAGATACCAGTCTGTATCCAACAACATCCACAGGATTATCAAGCGCTTCAGAATAAAGTTTTTAGAAAAAAATTCTGGTACCTGAGTATAGAATTGCAGAATTGAGATACTTACTAATATAAAAGTAAGTTTACTTGAATACTAATCCTCAATACGACTGGTCGGAACTCATTAATAATCAATCATTTATTAATTGGGTGAGAGAAGGAAAAGATAATGCTGAGTGGCAAACCTACTTTGCTCAAAATCCTCATTTGCAAAGTCATCTTGAGTTAGCAACGAGTTTTATAAAAAATTCTATAACCAAATTAGATCCTGCTTTTGTTGCTGAAATGCAAAATGAAGCTTGGTCGAATTTGAATGAAAAAATAGCTTCAAGTCCTAAGCTTGAGACCAAATTTAAGTATGGAATTGCTATAGTTACTCTGATATTGATTTTAGGAGTTTTAGCTTTTTTCTTTTATCCTGTTTCTAGTAGTGACTCGACCATTTTTCAGGATGAAATCTGGGTAGAATACACCAACAACACAAATAGTAATGTGCCTGTAGATCTCTCAGATGGGAGTCAAGTCATATTAGAGCCACAGTCCTATCTACGTTATCCCAATTTTATAGATCAAAAAAATAGAAAAGTTCAGCTCAAGGGCGATGCTTTTTTTGATATAGCCAGAGATACAACTAAGCCTTTTTATATCTATGCCAATGAAGCAGTCATTAGGGTGTTGGGGACAAGCTTTCATGTCAAAGCTGATGAAGATGATAAAGAAGTAAAGGTTGTCGTAAAGACTGGAAAAGTAGCAGTCTATAGCGGCAATGAAATCAAAGAATATCAGGCCAAGAAGATTAAGAAATTAGATCCTCTTCTTGTAACTCCTAATCAAGTGGCTACTCTGCAAAGGTCTAGTCTTGAAATCAAGAAGCGTCTTGTTTCAAGGCCTACCTTAACTAAGCCGCTCAAAGAGATTCCTAGGATTCATTTTAAAAATGCCTCAATTCGGGAAATCGCAGCCGCACTTTCTGCTGCTTACAGCATTGAAATTGAAGTCAACCCATTGATAAGTGATGAATGCAGATTGACGACTACTCTCACAGATCAACCACTGTACGAGAAGCTCAAGATTATCTGCGACCCATTAGGCTTAACTTATCGAGAAAAAAATGTAAAAATTCTGATCACAGGAAGCTGTGATAGATAGATTATTAATACAATATTAACCAACCATGAAAAAACTTGACAAACTACTCATTACAGTCATGAAATTTGGATTCATTCATTTGATCTTGATAGCACTGACTTCCAGCTTGATCTATGCTGAAGATGTTAAGGGCCAAAAAGTGCTAGATCAAAAGATTTCTTTGGAGATGGAAAACGTCGACATTGAATCAGCTCTCAGAGCGATAGAACAATCAGCCGACGTTTATTTCACATACCGGCCAGCTATTCTAGAAGGAATAGAAATCGTTTCCATCTCAGCACAAGATGAAGTACTTGACGATGTGCTCAGAAGTATATTTATTCCTTATAACATTAGTTATGAATTATATGGGAAAGACAATTTGGTTTTGAAAACCGCCGGTGAAATTGAGGAAGAAAGAATAATAACTGGAGTGGTCACTGACCAGGGAGGTATTCCTTTGATAGGTGCTAATGTTACAGTTAAAGGTACGCAGCTGGGGACGATAACAGATATAGATGGTTCCTTCTCGTTACCTGTTCCTGATGATGCGACGACACTTGTTGTTTCTTATGCAGGATATGATGAGAAAGAAGTAGACATTTTAAATCAATCAAATGTTTCAGTGACTTTATCAGAAGGAGTTGCTTTAGATGCGATTACAGTCTTAGGTTCTAGAGGAAAGCCTAGAACAGATGTAGACAGACCTGTTCCAATAGATGTAGTGTCTGCGAGAGAATTGAGAGCAACTGGTCAACCGGATATAGCTCAGTCATTGCACTATACAGCTCCATCATTTAGTGCTGTTAAGTTTGGTATAAATGATTTGGCGCCACTTGTTGATCCTGCTTCGTTAAGAGGATTGTCTCCTGACCAAACGTTACTACTTGTCAATGGAAAAAGAAGGCATAAGGTTGCTTTTTTCTCTAATAATAATGGAGTAGGAAAAGGACAGTTGGCCAACGATATCAATTCTATTCCTTCTGCAGCGGTAAAACGAGTAGAAATACTTAGAGATGGTGCAGCAGCGCAATATGGGTCTGATGCAATTGCAGGTGTTATGAATATGCAACTGAATGATTCTCGTGATGGAGGTTCAGTTAATCTCTACACTGGTGTAAGTTATACTTCTCCAAAATGGGATGGTATTTCTCCCGGAGGTACAGAAGGTGAAAATATATATGGTGACGATCCCGTACGAGATGGACAAACATTTAGCGGCTCAGCAAACTTTGGAAATGCGTGGGGTGAGGAAGGATTTTTCAACACAACGGTACACTTTAGTCACGCAGAACCTACTGATCGATCAGGTACTTATTCTCATTCTTCTGGATGGTATACTGATGAGCAAGTTGCTGCAGCGGGTGTCTCTGATGAAGAGCTGCAAAGAATCAATGGTATAAATCCTGATCGTGCTATTTTGGGTACGGCGGAAAATACTAACTACGGCGTATTTATTAATGCTGGCCAGAAAATCAATGAGAACTTTGATTTCTATGGCTTTGGCGGATTGACAAGAAAGCAGATAGTAGGAGGTGTATTTACGAGAACTCCTGCCCGTTCTAGTAGAGCCGTATTGGAGATTTTCCCTAATGGATACAATCCAGAAGTGCCTTCTGTCTTAACGGACTATCAAATTTTATCAGGAATAAAAGGCGATGTTGGTAATGGCTGGAATGCTGATCTTAGTTTGGGATTCAGTGGTAATGATGTACAATTATTTGCTCGTAATACAGTTAACCCATCTTTAGGGGCCTTGTCTCCAACGCAATTTCATACAGGTGGTCTAAATGTTACGCAGACAGTATTAAATGCAGATATCTCTAAAACTTTTGGTAATACTTCAGTTGCATTTGGTACTGAAATAAGAGGAGAATCTTTCCAACAATCACAAGGACAGATTGAGTCTTTCTTGCCAGGAGAATTCAAGGCTAGTAGAGATATCGGATCGTCAGGAAGAGAAGGTTTTACGGATAGGACTGACGGAGAATTTAGAAGAAACAATTCTGGAGTATATGTAGAAGTAGAATCTGACCTTACTGAGTCTCTATTGTTAAATGGAGCTGTAAGATATGAGGACTACTCTGATTTCGGAGGAGATGTCTCATGGAAGTTAGCAGGTAGGTTTAAGGCTAGTGAAGCAATAGGTATTAGAGCTTCAGTTAATAGGTCTTTTAGAGCGCCAGGTCTAGCACAGTATCAGTACAGTAACTTTAGTCAGATTTCTTTTGACAATGATGGTAATTCAGTATTAGAGCCGATCTTGCCAGTGAGAGATTTATTGGTGCAAGAAGCGTTTGGTTTCTCAAACCTTAATCCAGAAACATCTTTCGATATTGCAGCTGGTGTTACGGCTAAGTTTGGCGGATTAACACTGACAATAGATGGATATAATGTTGCTATCAATAACAGAATCTTAGCACTTGGAGGTATCAATCCAGCAGATTATTCTGCTTTTGACGGCACCAATTTTGATGAGATAACTGTGTTTACTAATGCTGTTAATACAGTAACTACTGGACTGGATTTCGTTGCTAGCTATAGAATGCTCATCAATGAAGGCAATAATTTGGGTCTAACTTTATCTGCTAATTTCAATAAGACTGAAGTTCCTGAAGAAGATGGTGTTAATCTCCCAGATGGCTTAAGTGCCTTGGCAGGAGACTTAACTACAGCAAATAATGATATTGTATATCTTACAGATGGATCTCCAAGAAGAAAAATTATTGGATCTGTTGATTATAACATAGGTAAAGTTGGCTTTATTTTGAGAGCCACAAATTTTGGAGAAGTGCTTGAGCCTAGAGTAAGGGATGATGAAGGAAATCCACAAGTATTGGCAGCTAAGTCACTAATAGATTTTTCAGCGACGTACAAGTTTACAGACAGTTTTTCATTTACTGCAGGTGTTAACAACTTATTTGATATCTATCCAGATATGTTGTCAAGCACACAGGTGAGAAATGAGGTTATCTACTCAAGAAGAGTAAATCAATTTGGAACAATAGGAAGATTTGTAAATGTTGCACTTAATTACACTTGGTAGAATAGTAGTTTTTTCAATATAAAAATTAAGGGGCTTGCATTTTATGTAAGCCCCTTATTTAAATTAGGTGAGATTGAGGAGAGTAATAGTTGTTGGATCAGGAAATGCTGCCTTATGTGCAGCGCTCGCGGCCTTAGAAAACGGGTCAGAAGTTATCGTATTAGAAGTCGCTAATAAAGTTGAGGCAGGCGGAAATTCGAAGTACACAGCAG
>CALBWK010000228.1 GCA_937969415.1 uncultured Saprospiraceae bacterium
CTTCATCTACCTCAAACTTATACACTAAATCATCAGTCGTATTATTCATATAGATATAGTCCGTGCACTCGCACTGTTGTCCAATACTATAAACTGAGGATATGAGTAGTATAAATACTGTATGACATAAAAATTTCATATTAAAAAAATTCATATTTCTAAATTTATAAATGAATACAAAACAGGACGTCTTACTAATACCTGGCAAGACTTCACCTGGCATACATCTCTGGGGTAGAGCTACTAAGTCAATCAGAGTTAGGCACACAGCCCACAACTAACTGAGTTAGGAATCAAATATATTACATAATTTCATAATATGTTATATTAATGTGAATTTTGCGTGAGACTATTATCATTGCTCGATAGCAAGAAACAGCTTGAAGCATTGAGAATACTAAGCCCAGAAGGGAGGAGGAAAAGTAATCTACCCATAAGCCTCATAGGTAAAAGAAGAGAAGAGCATCAAGAAGGAAGAAAGATCAAGCCTATAGATTGAACCTTTACGGTGGCTGCACCAGCTTTTCACCAATCAGCTAAGCACTTTGGGCAAATGTTCTCCTTTCCATAGAAGTAAAGAGTATAAAGTGAAGCCCTCTGACTACTTTTACAAGAACAGCTCAAAGTGGACATTGATCACAATCGGCAATGTCCAGTTTTGAACTGTTTATATTTTTTCCTTTAATTTCTTGTAACAACAATATCAAAACAATTCTCTGCAGGACAACAGTCCGTGCCAGGCGTCAGTGTCACACAATTACTTGTGGCATCACAACTACCAGTATTGGTACATGCAGTGCCTATTTCCATAACAACTACTTGATAGTAAGTTGTAGCTGTGGGCACTGGAGGAGTGTAGGTGTCTGCAGTTGCCGAAGGGATATCGACCCATGGGCCTGTACAAGAAGCGGTGCTCATCTGCCATTGATAGGTCACGGATGAACTACTGGCAGTAGCAGCTAAAGGCGTAGGCGTATCATCAGGACACAGCGTCTGATCTCCTGCGATGGATACAGTTGGCGTTTCTACAACCTTAACATTTACAGTGACAGTGAATGGGCCACATTGAGAATTGGTACCCACTCCATCTGATACCAAATCGTAGGTACCACAGCCAATCGGAGAATCGATTGTAATTGTTCTAGCACAATCATCATAAGATATTCCAAAATTTCCACTAGTCGGTTCTAAAGAACCTTGGCATATGATACCATCACAACTATAGAAATCCTGCAACAAGATTGTTTCTCCTACACCATCGCCACCACAAAAAACTGTATCTATGACTACATTGTTAGTTGCAGGACAGCACTCTTTGAGGATTCCGACGGTCTTACCTTCTATAGGACCAGTAGCACTAGAGTTAGGGCCAGTAGGACTCACAGCCGCACCTAGATAATTCAGATCCAAATCGAAAGTCGAGACACAAGGATCTATAGTTGTATTGTTTGTTACATACAGGCTATTAGTTGTTTCGCTATAGACTATACCTACAGCACCAAACCAACCTACGCCGTCTTCTGCATCATCAACAGCTGTTTCCGTTATGAAATTTCCATTGGCATCAAATTTCATGATCTTAGCTGCATCACCAAAGGTATTGGCTACTACAATATAAATATTGCCCGCAGGATCAGTCGTGATACCAAATGGCTCAGGATCATCATTTGTAAAGTCAGGATCGTCAAATAGCTGATTATTTGCCGTTCCAGCAACTAATGGATCCACGCAACCAGCAGCATCAAAATCTGCATCTGTAAACGCATATATTCTACCGCCATCATTTCCTCTTATCGCTGTGTAGAAGACATCATCTGGCGAGACATATAAGGCCCATCCACGTATTCCTTGATTATTATCCGCAAGACAAACCTCTCCAGTTTCTGTTTGCGTACAAAGATCTGCTCTGAAATAGTTGATAGAAGCTGTATTGTTATAGTATAAATCATTGCCGATGCTCGCTGTATTCAAAGGCGCAGCAAGCAGATTGAATTCACTTTCAGGAGCGACATTCCCGTCACAATCAAATCGTCTTATAGAAACACCTGGTAAATTATCATCAAATGACTCTCCGATATATAAAAAGCCATTTAGATCCGTACCTAAACCGTGAGGTGCCGGAAAATTACCACCGGGAGAAAAACTCTCGAACCAGGGTGCACCAATCTCAGTCAGTGCATTCACCCCGTCTACTCTGAACTTGTGAACGCGTCCTCCATCTGCAGATTCATTTATGTAAATGTATTCTTCACAATCACATTCTCCTTGGGCGGAGGCTTGCTGGACAGACAATAGATGTATAAAAACAAAAGATAAACCCACCAACTTGGCAGAAGTCAATAAAGACATCGATTTCATAACTCTCAATAACTAATTAAAAATATTAAATGTGAATACAGCCTGGGGTAAGACCGTGTTACTGCTAGAATGGGCATTTGTAGTCAGGGGAAAACTACAAGGGCAAAATTACATATTAAATATTTACAACATATGTTAAAAATCATCGAAAGAGGCTTTTGTCCGCTAGGAAGGTGTTAAAGTTTAGTGTCAGATAACCCCTTTTCAGGCTTTGCAAGACTGCTTCTTACTTTTTGTTGGGAGTGATTTCAAGCTTAATGCGTGTCGATCTTGAGCAATCGTACTCTATGAGAACCACAGATGACTGATGCTCCTAAGGGCATCAGACGCTGTTCTGCCTCTGACAACCTACTTTCCACAGCATGGGAATACAAGATCCAGAGAGTGGTATCCATTTCTGAGTGACCATAAGAAAGCGGACTAGTATTCCATTTACCATATATCGTCTTCCCTGCTATCTGGAATCTCGGACTATAGTGCTCGCTATAGAACTTATAGGCAGGCTCTGCCTCATAGTCCACATACAGTAAATCATCAGAGTTAGTTTTCTGAGCCAGTAAGGTCAAGCAGGGTTTAATTTCTTCGAAGGTCATCTCTTCGGTGAGGTACTGCCATCCACTTTTATTTGCAACACCTACTATCACCAAAGCTGTAAGTAGAAAACTGAGCCCTCCATTGATACCCCATAGCTTGTCTAACCCCAAGCACATAATCAAGATCAGTAAAGGCACTACAAAGAATATCAATCTGCCTACAAGTGGATAAAAATGCAAAGAGGAAGCAAGGAACAGCACCAGCAAAGGCACCAACAATAACAAGGAAGTTGCCCGGTTATGCTTAACTAAATCTATAACGCCTGTTATAAGAAGGGCAGCTCCAAAACCAATCGAAATAGCAGTCTTATCGGTAACATGTCTAACAAGATCACTTAATAGCAGCAGATTATTAGACCAGTCAGCAACGGATAAAGTATTGAACTTCAGAAAGTTGCTCTGGAAATATCCTTCTAGATAATCAGTACCTATGTTGTGACGCAGAACAAAATAATAGTAGAGAAGGAAAGAAACCAGCCAAGAGAAAATCACAAAAAGGACATCGCTCCAATTTTTTCTATGAGTACTAAACAAAAATAAGCCCACCCCACTTAAAACAAACACCAACGGCATACTGTACCAAATACCAACAACTCCAAGAACAACCCACTTCGACAATTTGACTCTGGACCACTTCTCTTCTCTATCCTTCAAAGCCCACAAAAGATAAGTGATGGCCAAAAGTGCATCTGTACTATATTGTTTGAATTCCGTCCCATAGCGTATCGCCAAAAAAGAAAAGGCTAATAAACTCAGTCCATACAATCGAGATATAGGATGAACTATAAAATCTTGCAAAGCCACCCACAATATCCACAACGTCGCTAGACTGGCTATAAAAGGCACCAGGCGCAGTGCCCACTCATTATGGCCTAATACAGAAACGACCATTCTAGATTCCACTAAAAACAAAGGAGGAGCAAATTGTTCATAGTCGAGAATAGAAAAGAAATCTGGATACGAACCTTCTAACAGCGCTCTTCCTAAATTGGCTTCGTCTATAAATAAAGAACGATTCTCGTAATACACTTTGAGCCTTATGATGACGCCTACCGCCATTACTAAGCAGGTAGCTACTTTAGTTAGTTTTAGTAATTGAGGACTTTTGCTTTTGAAGAGGGACAGCATAAGAGTGAAAATAACATTCTTATTGTTCGAGAAGAGTATTTAGCTTCATTGCAGTGCAAGGTCACCAGAAATAAAAGAGCCACCATCTCCTTGACAGCTCAATATATTTCAGCCTCTCGACATTGCACTCACGTGCAGCAGATAGAGTTTCCCTTAAGCTCATATACCAAAAAAATGAGCCACCAATTTCTTGACAGCTCATTATATTTTAATCACTTATTGGTGCAACCTCCCGAATTATGCTTTCTAGTCGCTGCAACTAATGTTGCAGTAATTTGACTTCCTATTATGCTTTCGAGTCGCTGCAACTGATGTTGCAGTAATTTGACTTCTTATTATGCTTTCGAGTGGCTGCAACTGATGTTGCAGTAATTTGACTTCAAAGGTCGGTTTACGACCTTTGATTGCGCTTAAAGCGCAACCGTCAAATTATCCACCGAAGTCATCAAAGGCGACTTGCTCTTCTGGTATACCCCAATCGTCAGCCATCTTGATGACACACTGATTCATAATCGGAGGACCACAGAAGTATAGCTCTACATCTTCTGGTGCAGGGTGCTTACTCAAGTACTCGTCGATAACAACCTGGTGTACATACCCTTTGAAGCCATCGCCGTTGGGATCATCCAGGTGCTCTTTTAATGTCCAGTTATCTTCTGGCAGAGGATTATCAAGCGCTACTGCAAATCTGAAATTAGGGAATTGCTTCTCGATAGCTCTAAACTCTTCTACGTAGAATAATTCTTGCTTGGTTCTACCACCGTAGAAGAAAGTGACTTTACGACCGGTCTTCAAGGTGTGAAAGAGATGATATAAGTGAGATCTCATCGGCGCCATTCCTGCTCCTCCACCCACGTATAACATTTCGTTTTCTGTTTCTTTGATAAAGAACTCGCCATATGGACCTGAGATAGTCACCTTATCTCCTGGCTTCTGCGCAAACACATAAGAAGAACAGATACCAGGATTGACATCCATCCAACCGCCTTTAGCTCTATCAAATGGAGGCGTCGCTATTCTTATCGTCAATGAAACGATGTTCCCCTCAGCTGGGTGATTAGACATAGAGTAAGCTCTAAAGATCTCTTCGTCGTTGACCATCTTGAGGTCCCATAACTTAAACTGATCCCAATCCTTCTGGAACTTGTCTGGAGAATCATGGTAATCAGGATGCGCTGTGATATCTATGTCTTTTTTATAATCAACAACCGTCGGTGGTACATCTACTTGTATATATCCACCCGCTTGGAAGTCTAGTGTCTCCCCTTCTGGTAATCTTACGATAAACTCCTTGATAAATGTCGCCACATTATAGTTGGACACAACTTCACACTCCCACTTCTTGATACCAAAAATCTCTTCTGGAATCTCGATATCCATCTCTTCCCGCACCTTGACTTGGCAAGCTAGACGCATTCCCTCTGCTGCTTCTTTTCTTGTCAGGTGATTCATTTCCGTAGGTAGGACTTCTCCACCGCCTCTATGCACGTGACACTCACACATCGCACAAGTACCTCCACCTCCACAAGCCGAAGGCAAGAATACAGAACTGTCCGATAGAGCTGACAATAAATTAGTGCCCGGCTGGACAACAAGAGGATTCTCTTTGTCTCCATTGACATAGATATTGACATTGCCTTGAGGCACTAGCTTTTTCCTTGCTGTGATGAGCATCATAGATAAAAGTCCTATCACGAATACAAACACAACTAGTGCTGCGAGATAAGGCCAGAATCCTGAATTAATTATTAAGAAGATCATCTATATAAATCTTAATTGTGAATATCAAATTATTTGAAAGAGGCAGGGTCTATACCCATCAATCCCATAAAGGCCATACCCATCATTCCTGTCAACAAGAAGGCCATCCCAAGTCCACGCATCGCTGGTGGAACTGCAGAATACTTTATCTTTTCTCTTATCGCGGCGATAGCTATGATCGCTAGGAACCAACCAAATCCTCCACCCAATCCAAAAGCTACCGCTTCAGAGAAGTTGTATTCTTTGGATACCATAAATAGAGAGCCACCGAGGATGGCACAGTTTACCGTAATCAAAGGAAGGAATATCCCAAGTGAATTGTAAAGTGATGGCGAGTACTTCTCTACGACCATCTCTACAAGTTGTACCATAGAAGCGATAACTGCAATGAAGAGTATAAATCTCAAGAAGGTTAGATCCGTCTGGAATACACCATTCTCTCCAAGTAACCATGTGTTGATCACCCAGTTAATTGGCATCGTAATTCCCAATACAAAAATGACCGCAAGTCCAAGCCCGAAAGCTGTTTTAACGGTCTTAGATACCGCTAGGTAAGAACACATACCTAAGAAGTAAGCCAACGCCAGATTCTCTATGAAGGCCGACTTGATGAATATATTTACTAATTCTCCCATTTTTCTTTTTTTGTGTAGTCTAGAATCTAATCGATTAGGATTACGATACGTCTACCAATTTAGGATTCCAAGCTCTGTGTGCCCATATCAAGACAGCGATAACAAACATCGCAGAAGGGAACAAGACCATTAAATTATTATACTGATACCAACCTAGCCAAGCACTCTCAGCTGTATTGATCATATAGTCAGGTGTAGCACCTATAATTTTAGCACCGAAGATTTCTCCCTTACCGAAAAACTCTCTAAAGAAAGCGACGATCAATAAGATGATTCCATAACCAATTCCATTACCTAGTCCATCGAGCGCAGACTCGTAAGGTCTGTTGGCCATAGCAAAGGCTTCTAGTCGACCCATCACGATACAGTTGGTAATGATCAACCCAATAAATACAGATAACTGCTTATAACTTTCAAAAGCATAGGCTTTCAATGTTAGCTCTACTACTGTTACGAGTGTTGCTATAATAACCAACTGCACGATCATCCTTACCTGCTTCGGTATAGACTTTCTAAGTGCTGAAGTTATCGTGTTTGAAAATACACATACAAAAACCACTGCCACTGCCATTACTGTGGCATTCTTAAGACCTGTGGTTACCGCAAGAGCGGAACAAATACCGAGTACTTGTACTGTGATCGGGTTGTTATCATCAAGAGGATCTGTAAGGAGTTTTCTTTCCTTCTTCCCAAACTTGATGGCTTCTTTTTTTTCTACTACTGCTACGTCTGCCATAGTGTTATATTTTTTCTTCTGCTGTGCAGATAAATTTTATCCTCTTAATTTTTTGATATACGGCTCATACTCTGCGATACCTTTGGCGAGCATCTTAGAGACACCGTCAGCTGTTATTGTTGCCCCTGAGATACCATCTACTTCATAGACTGGATCCTTAGCGCCACCTTTTCTGACATAGACAGATTTGAATTCATCTCCGTCATACATTTTCTTTCCTATAAATTGCTTGACCCAAGCTTTGTTGTCTTTTATCTCGGCTCCTAGACCTGGCGTCTCTGCTTTGTGATCAAATGATACTCCTGCAACTGTATTGAAGTCATCCTCGACTGCAACACAACCCCAGATAGCATCCCAAAGCCCCTTGCCTCTGGTATTGAAGATATAATACTTCTTACCATCATCCTTAGTAAAGACATACATCGGTAGCAACTTCTCGTCTAGAGGCTTCTTGTGCTCTTTTGCTAAGTCGATACTTTCTGCTAGGCCACCTTTATACCCCATCGCTTCTACCTCAGCGGCAGGTACTTCTTCGCCCTTAGAGTTGATAACGACTTGCTTGATCTTAGAGCTGAATATCTCTTCGACCTGCTCATCAGAAATCTGACTGTAATCTATACCGAGGTGATCAGCAATAGCGCCGAGTGTTGCTTTTTTAGAATAAATGGCCTCATTCATATCGTGACGAGACTTCAATCCATTTTGAAGAAAAGCCAAAAGCATGGCCACGATAGAAGTCATAATGAGGACGAACCTCATAACGGATGCTGTACTATGCATGTGTAATTTCTTTAGCGGTTTCAGAATGTCCTACGACTGCAGAACTTGCTTTAGTTCTTCGTTTCATATTGCTCTCTAGCACATAGTGATCGATGAGCGGTGCAAACGTGTTGAGGAAGAGTATCGCCAACATCCATCCTTCTGGATAGGCAGGATTGATCACTCTGATCAACATACCGATCATACCGATAAGGAGACCATAGATCCATTTTCCTGTATTGGTCGAGGCTGCAGTAACTGGGTCTGTTGCCATAAAAGCCATTGCAAAAAAGAAACTACCCATATAGAACTGATATTGCCAAGGCACTTCCATAAACGGTGTCGCTCCCCAGCCATTGAGCATCATTGCCATAACAGCGGCTCCGATAAACATACTCAGCATTATCCTCCAACTCGCTATACCTGTCGCCAAGAGGATACCTGCACCTATCAAGATAAATGGTTTAGATGTCTCTCCTACTGATCCAGGAATCGTACCCCAAAACATCTGAGACGTAGAGAAAGTAGACGTCACTGCTTCCCAGCCACCTTTAGAGGCTAGTGCCATCGGTGTCGCTCCACTGAAGCCATCCACCATCGGCGTCATATGCTGGAAGGTGGCTATATCCATCCACCCGAACAGCGTATTAAAGAGGCCGTGTGCCCAGCCATAATCTGCGTAATTACCAGCAGCCACATTCATAGCGGCAGCAGCTTCTGCGCCTATTTTTTCAAAACCACTGACCCACACTTCGTCACCTGAGATAGAGGTCGGGTAAGCAAAGAAGACAAAGACTCTGGCAAGTAAGGCTACATTCCAGATATTCATCCCTGTACCGCCAAAGGCTTCTTTACCTAAGATAACAGCGAAGGCAACAGATACACCCAATATCCACAATGGAATATCAGGTGGCATAATCAATGGAATCAAGGCACCTGATACGAGGAAACCCTCTTCTATCGCGTGCCCTTTCTTTGCGGCAAACCAGAACTCTATTCCTAGTCCTACAACATGAGTTACCACAAAAATCGGTAGCATCTTGATCAGACCGTGGACCAACTTCAAGTGGAAACCTTCTAAGAATCCTAAATATTGACCTGCAGCGACAAAGTGCTGATGGCCTGTATTGTATGTACCAAAAACGTAACAAAGTTGCATAGCCAATACGACCATCACCATTGTTCTCTTTAGGTCCATACCATCTCTTACGTGCACACCACCTTTAGTAGTAGCATTGGGTGCATAAGCGAAGGTGAAGAACCCATCATAGAGGGTATGTAGAAATGGACTTTTCTTTTTGTCCGGCTCTATCTTTTGTAAAAAACTAAGTAATCCCATTTGTTTATTGGTAAGAGAAGCGCTTTGCTCCTCGGTTTTTTCTAAGTTATATTATCCTTGCTCTCTCATCATATCCAGACCATCTCTGAGGATTTCCTGCAGAGGCATCTTAGAGGTACAAGCAAATTCTGCCAGAGCCAAGTCTTCTTCAGCAAGCTCATTGATACCCAACCCTTCCATACGTTCGATATCTCCAGCCATAATGGCTTTGAGCAAGTGCTGAGGATAGATATCCATCGGCAACATCTTCTCGTATTGTCCAGTCACTACAAAGGCTCTTTTCTCCCCGTGAGTATTGGTATTCCCTTCATATTCGTGACTCGGCATCAAGAAACCTGGCATTGTTCTAGAAACAGAAGGTCTCGGCTTGATCGGCAACAACCATCCGAATAGCTCATACTCATCTCCTTCCTTAATAGATGTTACCAGATTGGTATTCTTACTGATAAAGTCGTCTTTACCTGCCGTCTTACCGGAGAGCACATCACCTAGGATGAGTCTTGTCTTTCCTTCGCTAGATATATTACCTTTTGTCAAGTCGTCGAGACTAGCACCCATATGCGTTTCTACAAGCGTGGGCTCTGTAAACTGTGCACCCGCCAAAGCGACTGTACGCGTCGTATCATATACACCTGCATTCATCAATCGACCTAGAGTCAATAGACCATCCAGAGTCAATGTCCATACAGACGTATTATTTTTAATCGGCGACATATGGTGGATCTGTACACCTACATTACCGGCTGGGTGCTTTCCTGAGAAGTAGTGTACCTCTGCTCCTGATACTGAAGTTAAGGCAGAAGGTGGCGTAGCGCCTCTTCCGTCTAGCCCTAAGTATACTTTACCTTTGGTCAACTTGGCCAAAGTATCTATAGCTTCTTGGATGTCTGCCCCTCTACCCACTGCACTAGCGGCCAGATCAGGCGACAAAGGGCCTGTACTGAAAGTACTGATAAAGATATTTTCTGGTACCACTGTAGGATCAGCCAACACATTAAATGGTCTCTGGTCAATAAGTGTCCAAGCACCTGATTCTTTGAGATAGTTGACAATCTCCTCTCTAGAAGCTTCATCGACATTAATTATATCGTGTTGCTTATGCGTCTGATTC